>DASTEX010000359.1:0-2634 GCA_035709185.1 Gemmatimonadales bacterium | reverse complement strand
TACCTGGCACGGCTGCACCCGGTACGGAACGCGGCACCGGGCACCCGGCACTCGGCACCGCCGTCTCTGCCCCCAGAACGGCACCCGGTACCTGGTACCGGGCACTCGGCACTGCCGTCACCGTGCTGCTGGCACTCAGTGCCAGCAGCACGGTGATGGCCCAGCAGCAAAGCGAGCTCGAACGCTCCCGCCGGCGGATCCAGGAGATCCGGGCCGAGCGGGAGCAGCTCCAGCGGCAGCAGTCGCGGCTCCAGGGACAGCTGCGCGACGTCGAGACCGAGCTCCGCAATCTCGAGCGGCAGCGGGAGATCACTCACCGGCTGGTCAACGAGATCGAGCGTCAGATCAGCGGGCTGGGCAGCCAGCTGGACCAGGCCACCGCCGAGCTGGTCCTGGCGCAGGACAACCTGGCGGAACGCCGGGCGGTGCTCAACCGGCGCCTGGTCGACATCTACAAGCGGGGGCCGCTCTATACCTGGCGGGTGATGCTCACCGCGGAATCGTTCGCCGACCTGCTGTCGCGCTACAAGTATCTCTACCTCACCAGCCGGCAGGACCGCGCCATCCTCACCGACGTGCAGCGGCTCAATAACCGGATCGCCCAGCAGCGGAGTCAGCTGCGGGACGTCCTGTCCCAGCTCGACAACCGGCGCGAGGAACGGGCCTCCGAGATGCGGCAGTTCGCCCAGCTGGCGGAAGAGCGCGAGCGCCGCCTGGGGCGGCTGGCCCGGAGCAGCAGGGAGACCACCGCGCGGATCACGACGCTGGAGCGGGACGAAGCCCGCCTCAACGAGATTCTGGTGAGTCTGGAGCGGAGCCGCACCGCCCGGCCCGCGGCGCCGAGCGCCGGCACCATGACCACCGAGGACATCGGCCGGCTCGACTGGCCGGTGAACGGCCGGATCGTTTACCGCTTCGGCCGCGACACCCTCGCCACCGGCGGCGTGATCCGCTGGAACGGGATCGGCATCGGCGCCCCGCTCGGCACCCCGGTGAAGGCGGTGGAGGCCGGCCGGATCGCGCTGGTGCAGCGGCTCAGTACCTACGGTCTGACGGTGATCCTGGAGCACGGCAACGAGTACTACTCGGTCTACAGCCAGCTCGCCTCCGCCGCGGTCGAAGCGGGACAGAGCATCACCAAGGGAACCGTGATCGGGACCGTGGGCGGGACCAACAGCGACTTCGGCCCTCACCTGCACTTCGAGATCCGGGGAGAGCGGCAGATCGCGCTCGACCCGGCGGACTGGCTCCGACGGCGGCGCTGACGCGCGGTCGAAGACAGTCGAAGCCGGTCGAAGACAGTCGAAGAGGGTCGAAGAGGTCGAAGAGGTCGAAGATGGTGATCGAGCATGCGAGAGTCGGGTGGGGCGGTCGGAACCGCCTTCGACTGCCTTCGACCACCTCGACTGTCTTCGACCAACTTCGACTGTCTTCGACCACCCTCGACTGTCTTCGACCACCTTCCACCGTCTCCGCCCCCGTTCACGCTGGTCAGTGCATACGATTCGGGATACAATTCGATCCCCAGTCGATCGGAGCTCCAGCGTGCGGCGCCTGACTCTCCTCCTGCTGCTGTTGCAGCCGGGGCTGCTCCCGGCCCAGACCAACGGCGGACCACCCCGCCGGGAACTGACCCGGGAAGACCTGGAGCCCTTCCTTGACGCGCTGGTGAGCCGGGAGATCCAGCGGGCCGATATCGCCGGCGCCGTGGTCGCCATCGTCAAGAACGGCGAGATCCTGCTGGCGAAGGGTTACGGCTGGTCCGACGTCGCCGGAAAAGTTCCGGTCTCGCCCGACAGCACCCTGTTCCGCGTGGCGTCCATCTCCAAGACCATCAACGCCACCGCCGTGATGCAGCTGGTGGAACAGGGCAAGCTCGACCTGAACCGTGAGATCCAGGATTATCTCGACTTCCAGCTGCCCCGCCGCTTCCCCGATCCGATCACCCTGCGGCACCTGCTGACCCACACGGCCGGCTTCGAGGAATCGGCCAAGCAGCTCCCGGCCGATTCCGGCGCATCGGTGCCGCTCGCGCGGTTCATGCGGGAAACCACGCCCAACCAGATCTACCGCCCCGGCACGGTCACGGCCTATTCCAACTACGGCGCCGACCTGGCCGGATACATCGTGGAGCGGGTCTCCGGTATTCCGTTCCCCGACTACATCCGACTCCACATCTTCGAGCCGCTGGGCATGCTGCACTCGTCGTTCGCCCACCCGCTGCCGGACCCGCTCCGGCCGCTGGTCTCGAAGGAGTACCGGGTGGCGTCCGACTCGGTAAAGGAGTTCGAGGTGCTCCAGGGCGAGCCCTCGGGCAACATGTCGTCCACCGCGAGAGACATGGCCCAGTTCATGATTGCCCACCTCCAGCTGGGGCGGCTGGGCGACCGGCGCATCGTGAGCGAGAGCACGGCCAAACTGATGGCGACCACCCAGTTCCGGACCCATCCGGCGGTCACCGGCATGGCGATGGGGTTCTTTGAGGAATCGCGTGACGGCTATCGCATCATCGGCCACGGGGGCGACCTGAGCCGGTTCCACAGCCATATGTCGCTCCTGTTGGATGAGGGCGTGGGCTTCTTCATCTCCTACAACAGCGCGGGATCCTCCAGCGGCCTCTATGGAATCCGCGAA
>DASTEX010000358.1:0-5577 GCA_035709185.1 Gemmatimonadales bacterium | reverse complement strand
CCGGCTCGAGATACTCGCCGATGCGGCCGGACAGCCCCAGCCGGTTGAGTCCCGCAACGGCGAGGATGATCCCGGACCAGCCGCCGTTCGCATCGAGCCGGGCGATGCGGGTGTCCACGTTGCCCCGCAGGTCGGCGAGTGCGAGGTCGGGCCGCGTCTGCAGCAGCTGGGCCCGCCGCCTCAGGCTACAGGTGGCCACCACTGCGCCCGGCGGCAACTGGCGCAGTGAAACCGGCCCTCTTCCGATGATCGCATCGCGGGGATCCTCGCGGACCGGGACCGCTGCCAGCGCGATTCCATCGGGCAGCATCACCGGAAGATCCTTGAGGGAGTGCACCGCCAGATCGATCTCGCCCGCCAGGAGTGCCTGGTCGATCTGCCGGGTGAAGACGTCGCCGGTGTCGAGCGCAGGAAGCGGAACCTCAGACAGTTCGTCGCCGGTGGTGCGGATCTGTACCAGCTCAACCGCCAGCCCGGCCTGTTCCAGACGGGCGCGAACCCATTCCGCCTGCCGCAAAGCCAGCCGGCTTCCGCGGGTGCCCAGCCGTAGTCGCATTCGCGGTTACTCCGCCCGGAGCGACCGGAACCCGGCCCGGACGGCCTCACTGAAGACCTGGAGCTCGACGTCCCCGTGGGCCGATGAGGTGAACGCCGCTTCAAAGGCGGACGGCGGCAAGTAGACTCCCGCTTCCAGCATGGCGTGGAAGAACCGGGCGTAGCGCGCCCGGTCGGTCGCGCGCACGTCCTGGTAGTTACGAACCGGGCCCGAGGTGAAGAACACGGTGAACATGGTGCCTACCCGCTGGACCGCTACTGGAACACCCGAAGCCGCCGCCGCTTCACTCAACACCGACACGGCCTGCTCCGCGAAGCTCTCGGCTGATTGCCACACGCCGGTACGCTCCAGCGCGTCCAGGGTGGCGAGTCCCGCCGTCATCGCCAGCGGATTGCCCGAGAGCGTTCCCGCCTGGTAGACCGGTCCCAGCGGAGCGAGCAGCTCCATGATGTCGCGCCGCCCTCCGAACGCGGCCGCGGGGAGGCCGCCACCCATCACCTTACCGAGGCAGGTGAGATCAGGCCGGATGCCATACAGGACTTGAGCCGCCTGCGGATGGACCCGCCAGCCGGTCATCACCTCATCGAAGATCAGCAGAGTCCCGAACCGGCTCGTTAGGTCCCGCAGGCCGGAGAGGAATCCCGGCCCCGGCGGCACCACGCCCATGTTGCCGGGCACCGGTTCGACAATGATCGCCGCAATGGTTTCGCCCTGCCGATGGAAGCACTCCTCGACGGCAGCCAGATCGTTGAAGGGGAGGGTGATCGTGTCCGCCACTGCGGCTTCGGGCACTCCGGGTGAATCCGGGAGACCGAGCGTCGCTACCCCTGACCCCGCGGCCGCCAGCAGCGGATCGGCGTGGCCGTGATAACAGCCTTCAAACTTGACGATGCGCCGCCGGCCGGTGGCGGCGCGGGCCAGCCGGACCGCGCTCATCGCGGCTTCGGTTCCCGAGCTGACGAACCGGATCAGTTCGATGGACGGGATCTGCTCGATGATTCTCCGGGCCAATTCCAGCTCGATCTCGGTCGGGGCTCCGTAGGTAGTCCCCCAGGCCGCGGCCTGGTGAATCGCCCGCAGCACATCGGCGTGGGCGTGGCCCAGGATCAGCGGACCCCAGGACAGTACCAGGTCGACATACCGCCGATCATCCACATCGATCAGCCAGGCGCCTTCGCCCCGCGCCATGAAGCGGGGCGTTCCGCCCACGCCGCGAAAGGCGCGAACCGGACTGCTCACCCCGCCCGGCAGCAGGTTCACTGCTTCCGCAAAAAGCCGCTCGGAAATCGCCTGTTCGACTGGGGTCGTCGTCACCGGGTTCACTCCTCCGCCAGCCAGGCAGCCGCATCGATCGCGTGGTAAGAGATGATTGCGTCCGCCCCGGCCCGGCGCATGCCTCTCAACATTTCCATGACCACCGCCCGCTCGTTGATCCAGCCGTTGGCGGCAGCCGATTTCACCATGGAGTACTCACCGCTCACGTTGTACGCCACCAGGGGCAGGGTGCTGTGCTCCCGCACCGCGCGCACCACGTCGAGATAGGCCAGGGCCGGCTTCACCATCAGCAGATCGGCGCCCTCCGCCTCGTCCAGCTCGGCCTCCCGGACCGCCTCGCGTACGTTGCGCGGATCCATCTGGTAGCCTCGGCGGTCGCCGAACCCGGGCGCGCTGTCGGCCGCTTCCCGGAAGGGACCGTAGAACGCGCTGGCGTATTTGACGGCGTAGCTCAGGATCCCGCAGTCGGTATAGCCGCCACAGTCGAGCGCCGTGCGGATGGCGTTCACCATGCCGTCCATCATGCCGCTGGGGGAGACGAAATCGGCCCCGGCCGCGGCGTGGCTCACCGCCACTCGGCCCAGGACTTCCAGCGTCTTGTCGTTGTCGACCTCGCCATCCCGCACGATCCCGCAGTGCCCGTGGCTGGTGTAGCCGCAGCAGCAGACGTCGGTGAAGATGACCAGCTCGGGGGCAGACGCCCGGATGCGTTCGATCGCTCGCTGCACGATTCCATCAGGCGCGAAGTTTTCCCGCCCGATCTCATCCTTCACCTTCGGCAGCCCGAAGAGCATCACCGAGGTGACCCCGAGCCGCCCGGCGCGTTCGCAGATCTCGTCCAGCCGGCCGTCCACCGAGAGGTGATGTACTCCCGGCATCGAGGCCACTTCCCGCGCGATCCCGGTCCCGTGGGTGACGAACAGGGGAAGGATCAGGTTGGAGGCGGTCAGGTCGCTTTCGCCGACCAGGTTGCGGATTGCCGGGGAGCGCCGAAGCCGGCGGGGCCGCTTGACGGGGGTCTTCGACATGGAAGAGGAAACGGTACTGGCCAGACCCGGCCGGCGCCAGCGCAACCGTATGCGAGGCCCGAACGTCTATAGCGTTATCCCTCCCCGACTGGATGCCATGGGCACCTTCCTCCACGATCTGCGAACTGCCGTCCGCGGATGGCGCCGCCGCCCCGGCCTGGCTCTCATGGCCGTGCTCACCCTGGCCCTGGGGGTAGGCGCGAACGCCGCCATTTTCAGCGTGTTGTACGCCGCGCTGCTCCGGGCCCTGCCATTTCCCGAGCCCGAACGCCTGATGGATGTGAGCCTGGTGACGCCCGCACGGGAGGGGGAGCCTTCCCGGAACGACGTGGTCTGGTCCTTCCCCAAGGCGCAGACCTTCATGGCCGAGCAGCGAGTGTTCTCCCAGGTGGCGCTCTACGGCGGCATCCCGATGACTCTGGGGTTCGACGATGGCGCTGAGCGGGTGCCGGGGGAAACCGTCACCGGGAAGTACTTCACGACCCTGGGCCTGCGTCCCCTGCTGGGTCGCGATTTCGACAGCGCGGAAGACCGGGAACCGTCCGCCCCTCGAGCGGCCATCCTCAGTTACGCCCTCTGGCGCCGGCGTTTCGGCGGCGACCGCTCGGTGCTCGGCCGGAGCATTCAGGTGGATGGGTTGCCGGCCGTCGTGGTCGGTGTCATGCCTCCCCAGGTCTACGGACTGACCGGACAGAGCGAGGTATGGATCAACCTGGCAGCTCTCGACGCTGAGGAGCTGAACCAGCGCTGGTCCCACACGTGGGACATGGTGGCACGCCTGGCGCGGGGCGTTACCCCCGAGCGAGCTGTGGCCGAAGTAACGCTGCTGGGGGCCCGGGTCGATGCAGCCCATCCGCCTCCGCCGATGGCTGGTCCGGACGCTGCCGGGTGGGGAGCCACCGCTCGGCCGCTCGATGCCACCCGGATGGATCCGGCCATCGGCCGCTCGCTGATCGTGCTGGAAGTCGCGGTCGGGCTGGTGCTCCTGATCGCATGCGCCAATCTCGCCAACCTCTTTCTCACCCGGGCGGCTGAGCGCCGCCGCGAAGTGGCTGTGCGCCTTGCGATCGGCGCCGGCCGGCGGCACCTGATCCGGCAGTTCCTGACCGAGAGCGGCCTGTTGGCGGTGCTGGCGGGACTGGCCGGCGTGGGAATCAGCTGGCTGGCCATCGCCGGGCTCTCACGGCTTCTCAGCGGTCTTTCGGAAGCCCTGGGGGGGCGACTGGAAGGGCTTACGGTGCTGGGGCTCACGTCGGTCCGGCTCGACGGGACCGTCCTGCTGTTCACGCTCGGCGTCACCGTCCTCACGGCCATCCTGGTCGGCATCCTCCCTGCGGCCAGGGCCACCAACCCCGATCTCACCGAGTCACTCAAGGAGGGTGGGCTTCACGGCGTGGCGGGTCAGCGCCGCCTGGGTCTGCGTGACGGACTCGTGATCGCGGAGGTATCGCTGGCCGTGGTACTTCTGGCCGGCGCCGGGTTGATGCTCAGGACGATGACCGGCCTGCTGGGTATCGATGCCGGGTTCGAGCCCTCCCGGGTTCTCAGTGTGCGGACGGCCATCCCGTATGCCCGGTACCAGCCGGACTCGGCGGCGGGGTTCTACGGCCGGCTGGTGGAACGGGCCGCCATGCTTCCCGGCGTGGAGGCGGCGGCGTTAGGCAACTGCCCCCCGCTGGCCGGCGGCTGCAACGGCACCGTCTTCTGGTACCGCGACCGGCCCAATCCGCCGGAGGGGTCCGAGCCACCCGTCGGAGTCCATCACGTGTCGCCCGATTACTTCCGCACCTTGGGAGTTCCGGTCCTCCGGGGGCGGGCCTTTACCCCGGCCGACCGACGGGGCGCTCCCAAGGTAGTGATGATCAACGCGAGTGCGGCGGCGAAGTTCTTTCCCAACGAGGATCCCGTCGGCAAGCCGATTGCCGTGGGGCAGGGAGGCTTCCACGATCGGGCCGAGATCGTCGGTGTGGTGGACGACATCCGGTTTGGAACCGTGGAAGAAGCACCCCAGCCCGACGTGTTCATTCCATATCTCCAGGCGCCCCGTCCCGGAGCGCTGCTCTACCTCCGCACGACGGGCCAGCCCGCGGCAGTGGTTTCGCTGGTGCGCGGGCTGATTCGGGAGCTCGATCCCCTGCTGCCGGTCTACGACGTCCGGACTATGGAAGACCGGGTGCAGCTCGCCACGGCCCGTCCCAGAATGACGACCTGGCTGCTCGGTGCCTTTGCGGCGGCGGCTCTGCTGCTGGCGGCAGTGGGAGTCTACGGCGTCATCGCGTATGATGTGACGCGGCGCACCCGGGAGATCGGCGTGCGGATGGCGCTGGGCGCTCGTCCGGCCAGCGTGCTGGGACTGGTGTATCGGCGGGGGCTGACCCTGACGCTCGCGGGGTTGGGCATCGGCCTGGTGGCCGCTCTTGGAGTGACCCGGTTGCTCCGCTCGCTACTCTATGGGGTGGAGCCGGCCGACCCGGCAACCTATGCGGCGGTGATGGTAGTGCTGCTCACGGCCGCAGTGGCTGCGATCTGGCTACCGGCTCGTCGGGCCACCCGAGTGGATCCGATGGAAGCGATACGGGCGGAATGACTGTGAGGTGCGAGGAGGTGCCGGGTTCCAGGTGACCGAGTTCCGAGTGCCGTGACCGAGTGCATTGTTCCGTGTGCCTGTTTCTGGCCCCTGACAGCAAGTGCTACCGGAATCCGCACTCGGCACTCGAG
>DASTEX010000357.1:0-4548 GCA_035709185.1 Gemmatimonadales bacterium | reverse complement strand
GGCCTGGCGCCCGGCGGTCGATTCCGTCTTTCGCGCCGTGGACCGGACCGACGCGCCGGGCTGCGCGCTGGGGGTGGTGCAGCGGGGGGAGCTGGTCTACGCGCGGGGGTACGGCCTGGCCAGCCTGGAGCACCGGGTTCCCATCACGCCCCAGACCGCGTTCTACATCGCGTCCACCTCCAAGCAGTTCACCGCGGCGGCGGTGGCGCTGCTGGCCCTGGACGGCAAGCTCGATCTGGACGGTTCCATCCGTCGCTGGATTCCCGAGCTCCCGGGCTGGGCCGACAGCATCACCGTGCGGCACCTGGTGCACCACACCAGCGGTGTGCGGGATTATCTCAGCCTCTGGCGCCTGTCGGGCCGGACCTTCAACGACGCGGTGCCGCTGGAGGGCGCGCTGGGCCTGATTGCGCGGCAGCGAGCCACCAACTTTCCTCCCGGCACCCGTCACCTCTACAGCAACTCCGGCTATCTGCTGCTCGCGGTGCTGGTGGAGCGCGTCACGGGCCGGTCCCTGAACCGGTTCGCCGCGGAGAAGTTCTTCCAGCCGGCCGGGATGATCAACACCCGCTTCCGCGACGATGCCGCCCTGCCCATTCCCGATCGGGCCGACGGACATGTCTGGAGCGAAGGCCGCTGGCAGGTGTTCCGCACCAGTTTCGACCTGGTGGGCGATGGCGGACTGGTGACGACGGTGGAAGACCTGGCCCGCTGGGAGCGCTGGTTCTGGCTGGACCCGGCCCGGGCCCAACTGCGAGCCCGAGTGCTGGCCCGGGGACGGATCACGTCGGGTGACTCGCTGACCTACGCATTCGGATTGACCCACGGGAATCTGCAGGGCCTGCGGACCGTTTCGCACGGCGGGTCATTCCTCGGATTCCTGGCAGAGGTGCTCCGGGTTCCCGAGCGGCAGACCTCGATCATTGCTCTCTGCAACACCGTCGCCGGGAGTCCGGTGCTGCGGGCCCGCGAAGCCGCCCAGGTGGTGTTGGGGCTCGAGCGCCAGCTGGCGGCTCCCGGGACTGCGCCCAACCAGCCCATCCGCCACTTCACGCCCGACTCCGCGTTGCTCCGGAGCGTGACCGGGCGGTATTTCAGCGAGGAGCTGGACGTGGTGTACACCATCGCCGGGGACAGCGGACAGGTCCGCCTCACGGCCGGCGCTCTGCGCGGCCGGTTGGTTCCGGAAGCGCGGGATACGTTCCGGCTCCAGAATCTGCAACTCGCCTTCACCCGGGACCGGCCGCAGCGCGTGACCGGCCTGATCCTGTCCGAGGGACGCGCCCAGGGCATCCGGTTCATTCGCCTTCCCCGATGAGCCCGCTCGAGCCCGGGCTCGAGTCCGGAGTGCTCATCCTCGATGGAGGACTCGCGACTGAGCTGGAGCGCCGGGGCGCGGCCCTCAGCGATCGACTGTGGTCCGCCCGGCTGCTGCTCGACCATCCCGCCCTCATTCGCGAGGTGCACGCGGATTACTTCCGGGCGGGGGCCGATGTTGCCACCACCGCCAGTTACCAGGCCAGTCTGGACGGGTTCGCCGCCCGGGGACTCGATCGCCGAGCGGCGTTGTCGCTGATCGCCCGGAGTGTGACGCTGGCGCGAGAGGCGCGGGATATCTTCTGGCATTCGCCCGAACGCACTCCCGAGCGGTCCTGGCCTCTCGTCGCCGGCTCGGTCGGCCCTTACGGAGCCGCGCTGGCCGATGGCTCGGAGTATCGCGGCCGGTACACCATCGGTGTCGGCCAGCTGCGCGCGTTTCACCTCCCGCGGCTGGAGGTGCTGCTCCAATCGGGGGTGGACCTTCTGGCGCTGGAGACCCAGCCCTCGCTGTCGGAAGCAGGAGTGCTGCTGGACCTCTTGACCCGCTGGCCGGCGGCGCGGGCCTGGGTAAGCTTTACCTGCCGCGATGAGGCCCACCTGGCGGAGGGACCGCCGATCGAGGACGCGGCCCGCCTGGCGAGCGAGTCGTCCCAGGTCGTGGCGGTCGGCGTGAATTGCGTAGCTCCGGCCATGGTCGATGAACTCCTGCGCCGGCTCCGCGATGCGACCTCGCTGCCACTGGTGGCCTATCCCAATTCGGGCGAAGAGTGGGATGCCGCGGGGCGCAGTTGGATCGGGGCCGGCGGCTGGATGGATCCGGCGGGTGATGCCCGCCGCTGGTATGCCGCAGGGGCTCGCCTCATTGGAGGCTGCTGTCGAACCACTCCCGATACGATCCGGGAAATCAGAAAGGCACTATGCGAATCGCACGCGTCTGGCTGACCGGCACGATCCTGGTGATGCTGGCGCCGGGCCTCGTCCCGGCGCAGGAGCGCCAGCGGCGGGGCCAGCCGGCTCCCGTGGCGCCGGCGGCCGCTCCGGTCACGAGTGCGCAGCTGGCGGCGCTCCGGGCCCGCAGTATCGGGCCGGCCCTGATGGGCGGCCGCGTCTCCGACATCGCGCTCCATCCCACGGATCAGTTCACGTTCTACGTCGGCCTGGCGACGGGCGGAGTCTGGAAGACCAGCGACAACGGCGACACCTTCTCGCCCGTGTTCGACGGCCAGCCGGTGGCCTCGATCGGTGCGATCGCCGTGAGCCCCTCGGCGCCGAACGTCGTCTGGGTCGGCACCGGCGAGGCCAATGACCGGAACAGCTCCGGCTGGGGCAACGGGGTCTATCGCTCGACCGATGGCGGCGGGAAGTGGACCCAGGTCGGGCTCGCGACCTCGCGCACCATCGCGCGGATTGCACCGCATCCGACGGACTCCAATACGGCGTACGTGGCCGCGATGGGCGATCTGTGGTCGCCCGGCGGGGAGCGCGGGCTGTATAAGACCACCGACGGCGGCGTGACCTGGAAGCTGGTGCTCTCGGCGGCAGCCCCTCACGACAAGGATGCCGGCGCGGGGGACGTATTGATCGATCCCGCCAACCCCAACACGGTCTACGCCGCTCTGTACGCCCGGCGGCGGACGGCGTGGAGTTTTGCGGCGGGAGTGGAACTCACCAAACAGGACGTGGGCGGCGTCTTCCGCAGTACCGACGGCGGCGCGACCTGGAAGAAACTTGCCGGGGGCCTGCCGGCCCAGACCCAGCGGATCGGCCTGGCCCTCTATCCGAAGAACCCGCGGATCCTGTACGCCGTCATTCAGAGCGATGCGGCCGGCACCCAGAACATCGACGACAACACCAGCCGGGCCGGCGGCGTGTTCCGGAGCGAGGATGGAGGGGATACCTGGCGCCGGATGAATCCGCTGAATCCTCGGCCCTTCTACTTCAGCCAGATCCGGGTCGATCCCGAAAACGACCAGCGGATCTATGTCCTGGGATTCGCCCTCCATGTTTCGGACGACGGCGGCCGGACCTTCCGGGAAGACCACTTCAAGAACGTGCATCCCGACCTTCACGCCATGGCGATCGATCCCCGCGCTCCTGCCCGGGTGATCCTGGGCACGGACGGCGGGGTGTACCAGAGCTTCAATCGGGGCGGCCGCTGGCGGTTCCTCAACAACATCCCGGCGGGACAGTTCTACCGGATCAACGTGGACCTGAGCACGCCCTACCGGATCTGCGGCGGGCTGCAGGACAACCTCAACTGGGTGGGACCGAGCGCGGTGTGGTCCAAGGACGGCATTCGCAACAGCGACTGGATCAACATCGGGGGCGGCGACGGGTTCTACTGCGTGTTCGATCCGGAAGAGCCGGCGATCGTCTATACCGAATCGCAGCAGGGCTATGCCCATCGCATGGACCTCCGCAGCGGCCAGGTGAAGGGCCTCCGCCCGGAACCGGCCGAAGGACAGGCTGCCTTCCGCTTCCACTGGAACTCGCCGCTGATCGCGAGCCGGCACCAGCCCGGCACCATGTACCTGGCGGGCAACCGGGTCTTCGAGCTGACCGAGCGGGGCGAGAAGTGGCGGACGATCAGTCCGGACCTCTCGACCGGTGATCTGGCCCGCATGGTGACCACCGGCAGCGGCGCCGAGACCTTCGGCGTGGTGTACACGCTGGCGGAGTCTCCGGCCAAGGCCGGATTGCTCTGGGCCGGAACCGACGACGGGAAACTGTGGGTCACCGAAGACGGCGGAGCCAACTGGACCGATCTGACTGCCGGCCTGCCCGCCCCGGCCCGGAACCAGTGGATCAACCGGGTGGAGGCGAGCGCGCACAATCCCGCCGTGGCCTACCTGGTGGTGAGCGCCTTCCGCACCGGCAACTATGCCCCGCTGGTGTACCGGACGGCGGATCGAGGCCGCACCTGGCAAAGCATCGCGGGCGATCTTCCGGCCGGCGATCCCGCCCGCGTGGTCCGGGAGGATCCAAAGAATCCCGACCTGCTCTATGCCGGCACCGAAACCAGTCTGTGGTTGAGCCTCAACCAGGGTCGCAACTGGGTGAAGTTCGGCGGCCTGCCGCCCGTGATGGTGGACGACATCCTGGTGCATCCCCGGGATCACGACCTGGTGATCGCGACCCACGGGCGGAGTGTCTACATCATCGATGACCTGCGGGCGGTGCAGGGATTTACCGCTTCAGTCATCGGGTCCGAGGCGCACCTGTTCGACC
>DASTEX010000356.1:0-2043 GCA_035709185.1 Gemmatimonadales bacterium | reverse complement strand
ATGTGCTGGACCAGGGATCCGCGGGGGAAGTAGTCACCGAGGGTACGGCCGTTGATGTCCCATTTGCCGGTGCCCGGCGTGAGGTAGACGCGAGCGACGCTGGTCTTGCGGCGTCCCACCGCATGCCACCGGAATTCGGGTGTGGTACTCGTCATGCGTTCACCTTCATCGGGTAAGCCTTGGGCTGTTGCGCGGCATGCGGATGATTCGGCCCGGCGTACACCTTGAGCTTGGTCCGGAGCTTCTGCTTGGCCAGCGAGGACTTGGGCAGCATGCCGTGCACCGCCTTCTCGATCACCCGCTCGGGGTGCTTCGCCAGCAGGTCGCGCGCGGCCGTGAACCGCTCATGGCCCATGTACCCCGTATGCCGGAAGTAGCGCTTCTGATCCAGCTTGGTGCCGGTGAGTTTCACCTTGGCGGCATTGACGACCACCACGAAATCCCCGCCATCCATGTGGGGTGTGAAGGTCGGCTTGTGCTTGCCCCGGATCAGCTGCGCCACCGTGGAGGCGAGCCGTCCCAGCGGCATACCTTCGGCGTCCACGACGTACCAGTCGTGACTGAGGTCGGCCGGGGTGGCGGTAAAGGTCTTCATCGGTATCGGCGGTCCGCGTGAATCCGTGTAACCCGCCCGAAACCGGATCGGGCGGAGCACGAAAAACTAATTGGCGACAAGGGGTTACGTCAAGCTGGATCGACCGATTGGAGGACCACCAGCGATTGGCCCTTCTCCACCGCCTGGCCGGTCCGGACGCTTACCTCCGCGACCAGGCCGGAGCCCGGGGCTTTGAGCTCGTTCTCCATCTTCATGGCCTCGAGCACCACCAGGCCCTGTCCGGCCGTGACCGTCTGGCCCGGTTCCACCAGGAGCTTGACCACCAGACCGGGCATCGGCGCCTTGATCGGCCCGCTGGCGATGTGCGATTTCCCGCCTCCGACCAGGCTCCGAATGTGACGGGTTCTCTCATCCAGGACCTCGAGCTCCACCGCTTCGCCCCGGTCAACCAGGGTCCACTTCCCCCTGCCACCCCCCACCACCGCAAAGGTGTACGACCGGCCGTCCAGGATCAGGTGGGCCAGCGGCGTTCCCGGCACCCGCTCCAGATGGGCCTGGCCCTGGCGTCCGTCCACCAACACGGCTCCGCCATCGATGACGACCTCATGGGTCCGGTCTCCGATGCTGACGAAGTACTTCATGTCTGCTCGAGGCGCACGACGCTCTCCACATGCGCGGTCTGGGGAAACAAATCGAACGACCGGATGGCGGTCACCCGGTATCCGGCCCGGAGCCGGGACAGGTCCCGCGCCAGCGTGGCCGGGTCGCAGGAGATATAAACGACAACCCCGGGACCGGCGGAGAGCAAGCCGGTCAATGCCTTTCCCTCCATGCCGGTCCGGGGAGGATTGGTGATGACTGCGTCGGGAGAACGAAGCCGGCCGACCCAGGCTTCCACCGGGCCCGCATGGCGCACCACTCCCGGGATGGGGCGCCGTTCCGCCACCAGTACCGCCTCCTGGTCGAGCTCCACGCTCTCCACCGTGGCCCCCGCCCGGGCCAGCTCGGTGGTTGTCTCACCGATGCCGGCATAAAGATCCCAGACGTGCTGGCCGGGCCGGACCGCCAGCTGGTCCAGCGCCCACCGCCGCACCCGCTCAGCCATGGCCGGATGGACCTGCTCGAACACCCCGGGGGGAATCGCGGCCGCATCGGGCAGCTGGCTGACCGGCACGGCGGCGGAGCCCGGCGGCTCCCACCAGATGAACCCGCCGATGCTGCCTAACAACGTGAGATCGGGCCGCACCGGACCGCGAAAGACCACGTGGACCGCGCCGTCGCGTCCGACCCGCAAAACGATCTGGCGAACCGCGGGCGGCCAGGCCCTGGCGGCGGAGCGCAGCGCGCCCCAGGCCTGGTTGAGTCGCTCGTCGGCGATCTCACACCGCTCGAGTTCGAAGACGCCGGTCGCTTGGTCCACCCGGTAGAACCCGGCCCGGGCTCCACCGGCGTCGACCGTCAGCGTGATCTTGGCCCGGTAGTGCAGA
>DASTEX010000355.1:0-6945 GCA_035709185.1 Gemmatimonadales bacterium | reverse complement strand
CGGGCGAGCGGTCGCCCGTCCTTCAGGATCCGTTCCACGACCCGGCGGGATTGGCGCAGGGCGGCACGGTCCAGAGCGTACTCCCGCTCCTCTCTCCGCGCGTGAGCCGCCCGCACCCTTGGGGTCAGGTGCTCCAGGAGCCAGCGCACGTCCGAGGCCGCAGCGAAGTGAAGCGTTCCCCGCATGGGCCAGGTGCGAACGATCGAACGATCGGCGACCGCCTGCTCCACCTGCCTCTCGATCGCCTTCGCCATCCGGAGACCGATCGCCCACAGCGATCCCGGATAATCCTGTGCCTGCACCGCTCCCATCCACCGCACGACGTCCACCGGCCGTTCGAGCGCCGATCCGACCAGGAGCTGGGCCCGCAGCCGCCGCCGCCCGATCGCGGAGGCGGCGATGCCCCCGTCAGGCATCGTCCGGGAGGAGGGCAACGGTGGCGCGAGAGGATCCGTACGGCGCACCGGGATTGGCGAATCGCTCGCCCGGTGATGCCGGCACAATCATGCGCTCGGCCCGCCGCTTGATCGCCCTGAGCCACATGCGGCGAATCAGGGCGCTCCCCGGGTAGATCGCTCTCCAGTAGCGGGAGAACGCCCGCTCGGATTCCCGGTCGGTGGCGAACACCCGGGTCTCGGTCGTGACCCGGCACCCGGCGGGCTCATCCTTCAGGTGGAAGTTCAGCGCAGCCCGGGCGTAGCCTGCCTGATCGAGTGAGACGAAATCGGCCCGGTTGACCGGATGTCTGCCGCCCGGAGGCATCATCACGGCTGTCCCGATCACCAGTTCATGGCCTCGCTGATCCCCGAGCAGCAGGAAGCCGGTCCGGGTCGCCACCCGGAGAATCGGCTCGTGTGCCGGAGGGTTCAGCAAGTTCTCGGGACCGGGGCGGCCGAAGCGACGGAGCCAGGTGAGCGTTCTGAACCCAGTGATCTCCCCAGCGGTGACGTCATGGACGGCCTTCCAGGCCGAATCGCAGGGAGATCGCATCACGAGCTGATGCCGCTCGGAGAATTGCCAGACCGGGACCAGCTCGTCCAGCGTGGTTTCCCGCACCACGGCCGTCTGCCGGCGGACCGGAAGCAGCAGGGCGACGCCACTGGCGACCACTCCGCCGCCGATCAGGATCAGCCCCGCTTTCCACCGGACGAAGAGCAGCAGGGCGCCGAGCAGGGTGGCGCTGAGGCCCGCATACAGCAAGGCACTGGCAAACATGGCCGTCAGGCCGGGGCGGAAGCGACCCGGGCCATGTCGGCCCGGACCGTACGCACGGCGCCAAGGGCCACGATAGCGCCCAGCAGGGCCATGACCGGCAGGATCAGGACCGCGCGGCCGATCCCGAACTGATCCGAGAGGAAGCCCACCAGCGGCAATGCGATGGCGTCCCCGGCCAGGTGGATGAACAGCAGGTACGCCCCCGCGATCGTCGTGCTGATGCGCTGGGGGGTCACGTCGAAGATGACTGACGTGAGGGGGCCGTTGTACCAGGTGAGGAAGAAGAACGCGGCGCAGAAGACCGGAATGAACAATGACAGGTCGCGGATGGTGAGCAGCCAGATCGCCAGAGGACCGCCTAACAGGAACCCGAGCGAGGACACCACCACCCGGGCCCAGGGGTAGCGGCGCTGAAGCCAATCCGCCAGGAAGCCGCCGGTCAGGGTCCCGGCGATGCCGAAAATGAGCCCCCACTTGCCCAGCAGGAGGGAAGCCCGCGCCACGGTCAGCCCCAGCTCCCGGGTCATGAATGCCGGCGCCCACCCGATGATGCCGTTCATCCCGAAGGAGATCATGGCCCCGCCCACGAAAAC
Source organism: Gemmatimonadales bacterium (assembly GCA_035709185.1). Classification (GTDB taxonomy): domain Bacteria; phylum Gemmatimonadota; class Gemmatimonadetes; order Gemmatimonadales; family GWC2-71-9; genus SZUA-320. The sequence continues at coordinate 5,137 of DASTEX010000355.1, read as the reverse complement.
CCACACCAGCGTAGGGGTGCGGACGACCGTGTAAAACCCGGCGATCAACTCGTCGAGCGCGTTGCGCACGTCGGTCGCCATGCGGGCGGTTTCCGCTGCTTCCGCCCGGCGGGCGCGCCGGACCCAGAGGAAGATGTTCCACGCCAGTCCCAGCCCGGCCACGATGGAGAACACCGCGGCGTCCACGGCCGAATCGGCGCCGTACTGCCGATCCGCCCACCAGGCGGCCACCGTCCCGAGGACCAGCCCGAGGAGCAGCGGCAGCGAGCGCTGCACCAGCTCACTGGCCCCGACGCCCAGCGACCGGAGCTGGTCCCTCAGCGGCTGAAAGGAGCCCCAGTGCAGCGGATCCCGCAGGCGCGCCACCATCACGGCCAGCCCGAAGCCCGGAAGGCCCAGCGCCATGAACGCCACCCTCCAGCCGTACAGGGCTTCCAGTTGCCCCGCGACCAGAATCCCGAGCACCCCGCCCAGGGCCAGGCCCGCGGTGAAGATGCTCATCGCCAGGGCCCGCATGCTGCCGGTGAAGTAGTCGGCGACCAGCGCGGTCCCGGCCGCGTTGGCTGCCGCGCCGCCCAGTCCCACCGCTGCCCGGCAGACCAGCAGTTGAACGAAGTTCCGGACCAGCCCTCCCAGGCTGGTGAAGGCGCTCCACACCGCCACGCCGAAGGCGGTCATGGTGGTCCGGGATTTCAGGTCGGAGAGCACACCCACCGGGAGGGCGGCGATCGAAAACACCAGGACGTAGGCCGAGCCCAGCCACCCGAGGTGGGCATCGGAGAGCCCCAGGTCGCGTTTGATGGGCTCGAAGAGCGCGAAGATGACGTTGCGTTCGAGGTAATTGACGACGTTAATGACCGTGAGCAGCCCCAGGGCGTACATGCCGTACGCCCGCGAGATCCGCGGGGGCTGGCTCACGCGTCCGTCTTGGCCGCTTCGGCCCGGGTGTTCCGGAACTCCAGGGCCGCGCGATACTCGTCGAGCAGGCGGTCCATCATCGCGCTCCGCCTGCCGTACAGCCGCTTGAGGGGCCGGGGCGCATGCCGGGCCAGGGCGTACGCGGTAAGCAGCGGCAGGCTCACGGTGTTGTCCATGTAGCAGACCACCGTCCCGGGCAGCATGTCGGGATCGATCTTGCCCCAGGATACGGCCTCGCCCGGCGTGGCGCCCGAGAGGCCGCCGGTATCGGGCCGCGCGTCCGTCAGCTGCAGGAAATAATCGTGGCCCCGCTCATCGATGCCGAGGACTTCCTGGATCTGGGGCTCGGTCTGGAGCAGAAAGTTCTTGGGACTTCCGCCGCCCGCAATCAGGGCGCCGCTCTTGCCGCCGGTGCGCTTGGCTTCCAGCACGATCGCGGCGGTCTCGTTCACGTCGGCGCTCACGTCGAACCGCAGCTTGCTGCCGGCCAGCGCCTGCTCGGCCACGTTCATCCCGATGGAGCTGTCTCCCGGCGAGCTGGTGTAGACCGGCACTTCCAGTTCGTGGGCCGCGGCCAGCACCGACAGCCGGGTAGCCCCGAGGGCCCGTTCCCGTTCCAGCAGGTATCCGCCCAGCAGGTAGTGATACTCGGCCGTGCTCATGGGCCGCTGGAACTCTTCCCGCTCCGACACTTCCCGGATGAAGGCATCGGTGGAGAGGAGCACGCTGTAATCGAAGAACACGTCGTAGATCCGCACCACCCCGTGCTCGCGCAGCTCCACGTCGTCGGCGAAGGGGGTTCCCTGATGCATCGCGAGCCCCAGGGCAAAGTGGGCATCGTGGTACAGATTGGCCCCGGTGGAGATGATCCAGTCCACGAAGCCGGCCTGCATCAGGGGGATGAGCGTGCTCATGCCCAGGCCGGCCGGCGTCATCGCCCCCGTGAGGCTCAGCGCCACGGTTACCTCGGGCTGGAGCATCCGCTCGGTGAAGAGGTGACAAGCCTCCCGCAACCGGCCCGCGTTGTACGCCAGGAAGACCTGGTCGATCAGGTCCGCGGCCGATTCCCTGCCGGTGATCGGAGGTGGCGCGATGCGGGTACCGCGGAGGTAGCTGGCCGACGGGCGCGTCATGGCAGTTCCTGAAGCCGGGGAAACGAATATAGCATCCAAGGACTTGGGTCTTAGGACTTGGGACTTAGTGGAGGCCCCACCTTCCGAATTCTTTGCCCACCCCCGAACACGTCGCGCTGCTATCCGGGGAGGGGCGGGGCGGACTAAGTCCTGAGTCCTAAGACCTAAGTCCTTGTGTGAGTCCCAAGTCCTGAGTCCTGAGCTGCGGTTGCTATCTTATGGGGCGAATGTCCCACCCCGCCGCTCCCGTCCCGGGTTCTTCACCGCCTGCCACCTGGTCCAGGCTCGTCCTGACGCTCGCGCTTCGTGCGCTGATCAATCCCCGCCTGGCGCTCGACCTGCTCCGGACGGGCTGGGCCTTTCGCCGCCGGGAGTGGTGGCGGAGCGCGCCCTATCTCCCGGTTCCCGACCGGACCTACCTCCGGTGGCGGATGTACACGGCGTACGGCGATGAATCCGCCGTGCCTCCGGCGGAGGATGTGATCTCGTTTGCCCGCTGGCGGCGGGAGACCATGCACCTGTGAGCGACCGCCCCCACGTGGTGATCGTCGGTGGTGGGTTCGCCGGCCTCGAGGCCGCCAAGAAGCTGGGGCGCGCGCCGGTCCGGGTCACCCTGGTTGACCGCTTCAACCATCACACCTTCCAGCCGCTGCTCTACCAGGTGGCCACGGCCGCGTTGAATGCGGGGGAGATCGCCAAGCCGATCCGCTCGATCCTCCGCCGGTTTTCCAACATTTCGGTGCGGCTGGGACGGGTGACCAGCGTGGACGTGGGCGCCCGTCTGCTGCACCTGGATGGTCAGCAGCTGGGTTATGACTACCTGATACTGGCTCCCGGCGTGCGCCACTCCTATTTCAAGCGCCCCGACTGGGAAGCTCTTGCGCCCGGCCTCAAAACCATGGAAGACGCGCTCGAAATCCGCCGGCGGGTGCTGCTGGCCTTCGAGCGAGCCGAGCTGGCCGAGACGGCCGATGAGCGGCACCGGCACCTGACGTTCGTGGTGATCGGCGGCGGTCCCACGGGCGTGGAAGTGGCCGGCGCCATCGCCGAAATCCGCCGTTACGCGCTGGCGCGGGACTTCCGCCGGATCGATCCCCGCGACGCGACCGTGCTGCTGCTCGAAGGCGGGCCACGGATTCTGTCGAGTTACCCGCCTGAGCTGAGTCAGAAGGCGAAAGAATCGCTGCGGCGCTTGGGTGTGGAAGTCCGAACCGACTCGATGGTGACCGAGATCGTGCCTGGTGCGGTCGTATCGGCGGGCTGGCGCATTCCGACCGATACGGTGGTCTGGGCCGCGGGGAACGTGGCGAATCCAGTGCTGACTACACTGGGCGTGCCGCTGGACGAGGTGGGTCGCCCCCTGGTGGAGCCCGACTGCACCATCCCCGGGCATCCCGACGTTTTCGTGCTGGGGGATGCGGCGGCCTTCCGGCACGACCCGCGTTATCCCAAAGTGCTCCCGGGAGTAGCGCCGGTTGCCATGCAGCAGGGACGCTATGCGGCACGAGCCATCATCGCCGATCTCAGGCAGCAGCGCCGCGAGCCGTTCAAATACAAGGACAAGGGTCAGTTGGCCGTGATCGGCCGGGGCCACGGAGTGGCCGATGTGGGTCCGATCCAGATTGGCGGGCTGTTCGCGTGGCTCGCCTGGATCTTCATCCACATCCTGTATCTGATCGGCTTCGCCAATCGGCTGGTGGTGATGTTCCGCTGGGCGGTGCTGTACCTGTCGTTCGAGCGCGGGGCGCGGCTGATTACGGACGAATGGAAGCCGCAGCAAGCCGGCAGCAGAGACTGAGAAATTGGGGTCAGACTCCAATTACCCATTTGCCCGCGAAGTTGCCGGGGCGCTCCCGGGGTAATTGGAGTCTGACCCCAATTTCTGACAGCCGATAGCTTTCAGGGGTGACGACCGCCGGTGATGTAAAGGAATGGGCCAGAGAGCTGGATTTCCTGGCCTGCGGGATCGCCCACCTGGAGCCCAATCCTCACGCCCGCGAACTGGACGACTGGCTGGCCCGGGGCCTGGCCGGGACCATGCGATACCTCCACCGCCAGGCGCGGAAGCGGAAAGAGCCGGTGCTGATCGTCCCCGGAGCCCGCGTGGCGGTGGTGGTGCTGGAGAATTACCTCCCTCCCGGATCCGGACGGGAAACGGCGCCGGTCCACATCGCGCGATACGCCCGGGGCGAGGACTACCATCGCGCGTTGCTGCGCCGGCTGGAGCTCCTGGCGGAGCGCCTCCGCCAGGCCGGAGCGCGCATCGCGCGACCTTACGCCGATGCCGGGCCGGTGCCCGAGCGGGAGCTGGCCCGGCGCGCAGGGCTGGGCTGGATCGGGAAGAACACGATGCTGATCCGGCCCGGGGCCGGTTCCTGGTTCTTCATCGGGTCCGTGTTTACCGACCTGCCGCTCGAGCCCGATGCGCCGCTCGACCTCGACCGGTGCGGCAGCTGCACTCGATGTCTTGACGCGTGTCCCACCGCCGCGATCCCGGAGCCGTACCTGCTGGATGCGACCCGGTGCCTCTCGTATCTCACGATCGAGTGGAAAGGCGAGATCCCACCCGAACTGGGCAACCGGTCGGAAGGTTGGGCCTTCGGCTGTGATATCTGCAACGAGGTCTGTCCCTGGAATGTCCGCTTCGCCGAGCCGACTCGGCGGACCGAGTACTTCGCGCGCGCGGTGCCGGACCGGCACGATCCCGGCTACTTCGAGCGGATGAGCGAAACCGAGTTCGCTGATCTCTTCGGGGACACACCGCTGGAGCGGCCAGGACTGGCGGGCATGCGCCGAAACTGGAAGATGGTGACCGAGGGCGGAGTGCAGAATGCAGAGTGGAGAGTGCAGAAGGGGACCGAATGAGAACGACCCAGCCACTCCTGCGCACGCCTCGCCTGGTCCTCCGCCCTTTCGTCCAGGACGATGCGCCGCTGGTGCAGCAATTCGCCGGCGATCGCGAGGTCGCAGACACCACGCTCAATATTCCCCACCCCTATCCCGACGGGGCGGCCGCCTCCTGGATCGCCACCCATGAACCGCGGTTTCTCGCCGGCGACGATGTGGTGTTCGCCGTCTGTACCGGA
>DASTEX010000354.1:0-3600 GCA_035709185.1 Gemmatimonadales bacterium | reverse complement strand
CGGGATCAGGATCTTTCCGTCGGGATCGCGGAGCGAAGCGATCAGATGGGCCATGAGCACGTTGGGATTGGGGGCCCAGTTCCCGTAGTGACCCGAGTGGAGCGGGCGAAGCGGACCGTAGACCGTCAGGTTCACGCCCATCACTCCCCGCACGCCGAACACGATCTGCTGGCGGCGGGACTGGTGGACCGGCCCATCCATGAAAAGCCACAGGTCGGCCCGCAGCAGGCCGGCGTGGCGGGTCAGCATCTCGCGCAGGTGATCCGAGCCGGCCTCTTCTTCGCCCTCGAAGAAGAACTTCAGGTTCACTGATCGCTGGACGTTTTGCGCCTGGAGCGCATCGAGCGCTGCCACCATCGCCACGATCGGCGACTTGTCGTCGCTGGCCGAACGGGCGTAGATCCGGGATTCGGGGTCGACCCGCTGGCCCGAATCGGGGAACGCAAGGTCGCGGCCGCCATCCTGAAGCGCGCGCGATCGCAGTACCGGATTCCAGGCCGGCGAGGCCCACCGCGCCGTGTCCACCGGCTGTCCGTCATAGTGGGCGTAGAGAACGATGGTCCGGGTGGCCCCCGGCGCCGGCAGCTCCCCGTAGACCGCGGGCGGGGAGCCGGCGGTCTCGAGCAGCCGGGCCTGGACCCCGCGGCGGGCCAGCATCCGAACCAGCAGGTCGGCGTTTCGCCGGATGTTGGTGCTGTCGCTCGCCACATTGGGGATGGCGAGCAACTCCCGGAGCTCCGCCAGGATGGTCGCCTCGTGGGCAGTGCGGTACTCCCGGATGGCTGTCTGGATCCGGGCGGCGGATTGCGCATTGCCATGGATGGGGAGCGCCAGGGCCGCAAGGATTGTCAGTGCCGCCTTCGACTGCAAGCAGGAGAGTTTTCTCATGCTGGAACCCATACGCGTCGCGGGTGATCTCCGCCAGCCCGGACAGACCGTCCGAAACGGATAGCCTACCCCAACGGGCTCGACTATGATGGTGGCCGACCGGGAGGTTCCTGATGACAGCGGCCGTTGAACGCGAATCCCTCACCCTCGATCCCGCCAACTGGGCGCCGACCCGCGCCCTGGCCCACCGGATGCTGGACGAGATGCTCGACCGGCTGGAGGGGATTGGCCAGACTCCGGCCTGGCGGGAAACCCCGAGTGAGGTTGTCGCCGCTCTGGCCGAGCCGCTTCCGGGGGATCCGCAGGGGCTCGAGCGGGTGTGGGAGGATTTCCGGCGACAGGTGCTGCCCTATACGGCCCTCAATATCCACCCCCGCTTCTGGGGCTGGGTGATGGGAAGCGGCTCGGTGGAAGGCATGCTGGGGGAAATGCTCGCCGGCGCCCTCAATCTCAATGCCGGCGGGGCCAACGTGGCCGGCACCCTGGTGGAGCTCCAGGTTCTCCAGTGGTGCCGCAGCATGATGGGATTTCCGGCGTCCTCCGGCGCCGCGCTGGTAACGGGCGGTTCCACGGCCAACCTGGTCGCGCTCGCGGCCGCCCGTGATGCCATCCTGGGCCAGGAGGCCGAGCAGGGGGTGCAGGCCAGCGGCCGGCGGCTGAGCTTCTACGGTTCGGTCGAAACCCACAATTCGGTTCCCAAGGCGCTCCGCATGCTCGGCATGGGATCGTCGGGCTGGCGGGCCGTGCCGACCGACAACGACTTCCAGATCGACCTCGACCGGCTGCAGCAGATGATCGCCGAGGACAAGGCCGCGGGATACCGGCCGGCCGGCATCATCGGCAATGCCGGTACCGTGAATACCGGCGCGACTGATGACCTGCTGGCCCTCCTCGCCATCACCCGGCGGGAGGGCATGTGGCTCCACGTCGACGGCGCGTTCGGCGCCATCGCGGCGCTTTCGCCGGCCCTGCGCTCGATCGTCCGGGGGATGGAGCAGGCGGATTCGCTGGCGTTCGACCTCCACAAGTGGCTCCACGTTCCCTACGATGCGGGGTGCGTGCTGATCCGCGATCGCGAAGCGCACCGCGCGCCCTTCACCCAGCCGGGCAGCTACCTCACGCGGATGGATCGCGGACCCGGCGCCATGCCGGTGCTGTTCGGCGAATTCGCACCCGAGCTCTCGCGCGCCTTCCGCGCACTCAAGGTGTGGGTTGCATTCAAGGCCCACGGCAGCGCCATCTACGGACGGCTGGCCGAGGAGAACGTGGCGCAGGCCGCATACCTTGCCGGTCGGGTCAGCGCCGAGCCCGAGCTCGAGCTGCTCGCGCCGGTCCCGCTCAACATCGTGTGCTTCCGCTATCGGGGCCTTCGGCCGGCGGGAGACGAGCAACTGAACGAGCTCAACCGGCAGATCCTGATGCAGCTCCAGTGCGACGGGATCGCGGTGCCTTCCCATACCGCGCTCAACGGCCGGTTCGCCATTCGAGCCGCCATCACCAATCATCGGAGCCGGCGAACCGATTTCGATATCCTGGTCGACGCCGTCCTGAGCATCGGCCGTAAGCTTGCCGTCGGCGATCGGGCGATTGGGTGATCGAGCTGATCCAGCGATCGAGTGATCTGGCGATTACGTAACATCCACTTTCCGGGGGAAAATCGCCGGATCACTCGATCGCTGGATCGCCAGGGTCACCGCGATATCTGATTTGTTACGTTCCCGTGACTCCCGCCCTGTCGGTCTTTGTTACAATTGCTGCGTCCACGACCCTCCGGGATGCACATGATACTCCGCACGGCTTCACTCGTCGGGTGCCTGCTCATGGCGGTAACCCCTCTCGCGGCCCAGGAGCAGCAGCGCTGGTATGAGCGGCTGCGTTTCGATGGCGACTTCCGGGTCCGGTACGAGAGTTTCCGGCAGGAGGAAGCCGAAGATCGGGGCCGCCTGCGAATCCGCCTCCGGGCCGGCTTCACGCTTCCAATCACCAGCACCCTCACGACCGGGTTTCGGCTGGCCTCGGCGGAGCCGGGCAGCGTGACCTCGCATAATGTCAACCTCTCCGGCGGGCTGACCCCCAAGAACCTGTTCATCGATCGGGCCTGGCTCAGCTGGACCCCGAGCGATCGCTTCACCATCACGGGTGGCAAATTCGGCAACCCGCTGGAACGAGCGCCCGGGCTCATGCGTTCGGAACTGATCTTCGATGATGAAGTCGCGCCGGAAGGGTTCCACGAGCAGCTCACCCTCGTTGCCGGCGACAGCGGGGTGCTCCGTTACCTGGCCTTGCTGGGCGAACAGTGGACCCTGCAGGAGTTCTCCGACCGGGCCGACAGCTGGATGCTGGGCGGCCAGGCGGTCATGAGCCTGGCGCCGAGCGAGCGGTCCCGCATAACGCTGGCCGCGGGCTACTATGGATTTCTTCGCGGCAATTCCATGGCGCAGGCCCGCAACGGGAATTCCGCCCTGCTGATCACCAACACCGTGGTGCTGGAAGATGGAAGCGTCCTCGAGGGGGGACAGCCGCTCAGCCCGCCGGCTGGCAATCCCTTCCTGCGCTTCGCCAGCGATTTCCGGTTGATCAGCGGGTCGGCCGGCATCAGCCTGGACCGGGCCGTGGGAAGCTCGCCGATCCAGTTATACGGCGACGTGGTCTACAACGATGGCGCCGAGGACCAGAACCTCGGGTGGTGGGCCGGACTGAGCCTCGGCACCA
>DASTEX010000353.1:0-2477 GCA_035709185.1 Gemmatimonadales bacterium | reverse complement strand
CCGGGAGGCAGCCGGACTCTTTGCCGCGGCCGGCTCGGCCCACGGGCACGGCTTCTGGGCGGCGCGATCGGCCGGCGAAGAAGACTTCACCGATGACCTGAGCCCGGGATTTCTACGGCAGGATCCGGCGGTCCAGGCGGCGTTTCACTCTCTCAGGCAGACGGAGGGTATTGCGGTGGCACCCGCGGCCGACGTCCGGTTCGCATCCCAGCCCCTGGTCAGGGGTTACCGGGTCGTGATGGCAGATCACCTGCAATGCGAATGGAGGCCGGAGGGGATTCGCTATCTGCGCAATGTCTGCATCCCGCGCATGATTCAACTGGCGGCCGATTCCCGGCGGGTCCCCGACCTGTACCAGCGGTACGTGGCGCTGGAAGGTGCGACTCCACTGCCGGATTTTCTGGGGGTGCTGTCGGTATTACTGGCCAGGCGGGTGCTGGAGCCGGTGCTCGGTCCGGAATAGCGGAGTTTTAACCAGCTGATTTGACGGGCGCGCCTGCATCGGCTATATCGAGTGACTGCCATTCCCGAGCTCAATCTCCGGATGTTCCCCCTGCGTTTCCCCGCGCTGGTCTTCCTGCTGCTGCCAGGCAGTGTCATGGGCCAGGCCGCGGGGCCTTCGGATTCGCTGCCGGGCCGGCCGATTACCAGCGATCTGGTGATTCGCCACTGCTCCGCCTGTCACACCCGGGACTCGACCGGCCGGATGAGCCGGCTGTCCTATCTGCGGAAGGCCCCGGAAGGGTGGCAGACTTCGGTCCGCCGGATGGCGACGCTCAACGGGGTGCAGCTGGAGCCGGATGCCGCGCGGGAAATCGTCCGCTATCTCGCCAACCAGCACGGGCTGTCGCCGGAAGAGGCCAATGCGGGCCGGTTCGAGGTGGAGCGGCGGATGATCGATTACACCTACGCCGCCGACAAGGATACCGAATCAACCTGCAAGGCCTGTCATTCGATGGGGCGGGTGCTGCTCCAGCGGCGCACCAAGGAAGAATGGGAGCTGCTGGTCGCCATGCATCGCGGCTACTACCCGACGGTGGACTTCCAGGGCTTCCGCCGGTTCGGGCCTCCGCCCGATTCGGGAGACGGGCGCCACCCGATGGACAAGGCGATCGAGCATCTGGCCAAAGCCTTCCCGCTGGAGACCCCGGCCTGGCAGGCATGGTCCGCCACGATGCGGCCACCGCGCCTGGCGGGTACCTGGCTGCTGTCGGGGCAGGAGCCGGGAGCCGGCCCGATTCACGGTCGCGTCATCATCAATGCCGATCCGGCTCGGCCCGACGAGTTCACCACCGAGATCACCTGGCAGTATGCGCGGGATGGGCGGCGGGTCTCGCGCCGGGGCCGGGCCCTGATCTACACCGGCTTCCAATGGCGCGGACGCTCGCTCGCGGGCAACGCCGAAGAGTCGGCGCTGCGGGAGGTGATGACGGTTGACCGCGACTGGCAGACGATCTCGGGTCGCTGGTTCACCGGCGGGTATGATGAGCTGGGCCCCGACGTCACGCTGCGGCGGCTGGGGCGCGATGTGGTGGTCCTCGGCGTGGAACCGCAGGCGCTCCGGCGCGGCGGCGGGGAGCAGGAGGTCCGGATCTACGGCGCCAACTTCCCGTCTTCCGTCGCAGCCGGCGCCGTCGATCTCGGTCCCGGCGTGCGGGTGACGGGTGTGACCGGTTCGGGAGACCGGCTGACGGTCCGGGTCCGGGTGGATTCCGCCGCCGCTATCGGCCGGCGCGACGGATTCGTGGCCGGCGCCCCGGTCAAGGACGCGCTGGTGATCTACGACCAGGTCCACCGGCTCCGGATCGCGCCCCAGGCGGGTATGGCGCGAGTGGGCGGGGTGGTATTCCCCAAACAGCTGCAACAGTTCGACGCCACGGGGTGGCATGACGGTCCCGACGGCAAGCCGGGCACGGGCGACGACCTGCCGTTAGGCAGTGTGCCGGTGGCCTGGTCGCTCGAGGAGTACTCCGTCACGTACGACGATGACGACCTGAAGTACGTGGGGACCATCGACCAGAAAGGGCTCTTCACCCCGGCGCCGGACGGGCCCAATCCCGAACGGAGCGGGCAGCGGAACAACGTGGGCGACGTGTGGGTGGTGGCCCGGTACACGCCGCCCGGCGGGGGCGCGGCGGTTACCGGCCGGGCCCATCTGCTGGTAACGGTCCCGCTCTACATGCGGTGGGAGCCGTGGCGGGCCACGCCATGACCCGGCTGACCCTCGCCGAATTCCATCCGTTCGAAGCCGCCGGGCGCCGGTTCCTGTATCTGGTGCCGAGCGCCGCGGTCTTCGGGTTGGACCAGGTGTCCGACGCGATCATCGGCGCGCTGGCGGAGGCGCCCCGCACGGCCGGCGAGCTGGCGACGTTGCTGGCGCCGCAGATTTCCGAGTCGGAGGTGCAGCAAGCGTTGGTGGAACTGGTTGGGATTCGTGCGATTAGGCCAGTCGAAGACGGTCGAAGGCAGTCGAAGAC
>DASTEX010000352.1:0-2806 GCA_035709185.1 Gemmatimonadales bacterium | reverse complement strand
CTCCACCCGCTCGTGACTCGTGACCCGGGACGCGAGACTCGAAGTATTCGGCACGATCGAGCAGGCCATCGAAGACCTTCGCAACGGCAAGGTCGTCATCGTGGCCGACGACCGTGACCGGGAGAACGAAGGCGATTTCGTCTGCGCGGCCCAGCTGTGCACGCCGGAAGCGATCAACTTCATGGCCCAGCACGGCCGCGGTCTCATCTGCCTGGCGCTCACGCCGGAACGGTGCGATCAGCTGGGTCTGCCCCAGATGACCGAGCAGAGCACCGAAGAGCTCGGTACCGCCTTCACCGTGAGCATCGATGCCGATCGCCGTTTCGGAGTGACCACCGGCATCTCCGCGGCCGACCGGGCGCGCACCGTCCAGGTAGCCCTCAATCCGGAAACCACGCCGGCCGACCTGCGCCGGCCCGGGCACGTGTTTCCGCTCCGGGCCCGCCCTGGCGGCGTGCTCCAGCGGGTCGGCCATACCGAGGCCAGCGTGGATCTGGCCCGCCTGGCGGGGCTGATGCCGGCCGGCGTGATCTGCGAAATCCTCAATCTCGACGGCACCATGGCCCGGCAGCCGGAGCTGGCCGAGCTGGCCCACCACTTCGGCCTGACCTTCATCACGGTGGCCGACCTGGTGAAGTACCGGCTCCGCACCGAGCGGCTGGTCCACCGGGTGGCGGAGGCCCGGCTGCCGACCCAGGCCGGCGAGTTCCGGATCATCGGGTACGCCAACGACGTCGATCATCACGAGCACGTCGCGCTGGTCTACGGTGACGTGGCCGGCAAGGAGAACGTGCTGGTCCGGATGCACTCGAAGTGCCTGACCGGCGACGTCTTCGGATCGCTTCGCTGCGATTGCGGCCCCCAGCTCCAGGCCGCGATGGAGCACATCGTGCGTGAAGGCCATGGTGTGATTGTCTACCTGGACCAGGAAGGGCGCGGCATCGGCCTGCTCAACAAGCTGCGGGCCTACGTAATCCAGGACGCCGGCGTGGACACGGTCACGGCCAACCAGAAACTCGGCTTCGCACCCGATCTGCGGAACTACGGCATCGGCGCCCAGATCCTGCGTGACGTGGGGCTCTCGACCATCCGTCTCATGACCAACAATCCCCGCAAAGTGGTGGGCCTGGATGCGTATGGCCTCACGATCGTGGAGCGGGTCCCGCTGGAAACCAACGTCAATCCGGAAAACCAGGGTTACCTCGAGGCCAAGCGCGATCTGCTGGGCCACTTCCTCGCGCACTGATCCATGCCAGAACTGACCGGCCGGCCCGGTCCCGTGGGACGTGTGGCCATTGTAGTGAGCCGCTACCACGAGCGGGTGACGACCCGCTTGCTCGATGGCGCCCGGCGCTGCTGCGCCCAGGCCGGGGTGGACGACCGCCGCATCGATGTGCTGTGGGTACCGGGCGCCTTCGAGCTTGGGGTCGCGGTCGCCGCGGCCGCCCGCACCGGACGCTACCACTGCATCGTGGCGCTGGGCGCGGTGGTCCGGGGTGAGACGCCGCACTTCGAGTACGTGGCCGGTGAGACCGCGCGGGTGCTGGCGGAAGTGGCCCGGGAACACGCGCTCCCGGTCGGGTTCGGTCTGCTGACCACGGATACCCTGGAGCAGGCGATGGAGCGCGCGGGGGGCTCCGCCGGCAACAAGGGTTACGAGGCCGCCGAGGCGGCGCTGGCGATGGCCGATCTTCTGTCTCAAATCCTCGCTCCCCGCTGGACGGAAAAGGCGGAAAAGGCGGAAGAGGCGGAAGCTGTCGAGGAGGCGGAGCGGCTAGCGCGCGGGGAGAATGAATGAGAGTCCTTTCCGCCCTTTCCGCCCTTTCCGCCTTTTCCGCCCTGTGAGGAGTCCCGTGATCCGACCCGAGACCCGCCGCCGGGCCCGAGTGTTCCAGCTCCTCTATGCCTGGGAGACTCAGGGTCGCCCTCCGCTGGAGGATCTGGTCCGGGGCTTCGCTCGCATGGTGCGCCCCGGCCCCATCCTGCTGGAGGAGCTGGTGAGCATGGCGCAGGCGATCATCGATCGGGTCGGCGACCTGGATCAGCGGATCGCCGCCGCGGCCGAGCATTGGCGGCTGGAGCGCATCGGGCTGGCGGAACGTCTGGTCCTCCGGATTGCCGCGTTCGAGCTGGTGCAGGGGGAAACCCCGCCGCGGGTCGCCATCGATCAGGCACTGTGGCTGGCCCGCCGCTTCGTCGGCGCCGGCGCCATTCCGTTCATCAACGGCATCCTCGATCGCGTCGCGCGAGACCTGGGCCGGTTGTGAACATTCTGCTCGTCAACTGGCAGGACCCGGAGCACCCCCAGGCAGGCGGGGCGGAGATTCATCTGTTCGAGATCTTCGGGCGGCTCGCCGGCCGGGGTCACCGGATCCGGCTGGTTTGCTGCGGCTGGCCCGGGGGTTCCGAACGGGCCCGGGTCCAGGATATCGAGATCCACCGGACCGGCGACCGCACCAGCTTCGCGCTCAAGGGCCGCGGCGCGGTGCGCCGGGCGCTGGCGGCAGACCCCCCTCACATCCTGGTCGAGGACGTCAACAAGCTGCCGCTCTTCACGGCCGGACTGACGACGCTGCCGTCGTACGTGATCGTTCCCCACCTCTTCGGCACCACGGCGTTCGAGGAAGTCTCCTGGCTCCAGGCCGCCATCGTCTGGCTGGCCGAGCGTGCCATTCCCCGCGCCTACCGGCGTTCCGCCTTTCACGCCATCAGTGAAAGCACCCGCGACGACCTGGTCGCTCGCGGCATTCCGCGGTCCCGGATCCGGGTGATCCACCCCGGCGTGGATCGGCAGACGTATTGTCCC
>DASTEX010000351.1:0-9969 GCA_035709185.1 Gemmatimonadales bacterium | reverse complement strand
GGCGCGTCGGGGGTCCAGATCGGCATCGCCGTATATGCGGTGTAATCCAGCGTGCCCATGGCGTAGGCCACGCCGGCTTCGGCGGCTTCGCCGGCCTGGCTGGCCAGCAGGGTGTTGCGGCCGGTGACATGCTCCAACCGGCCGACGAAGAACGATCCCGCGACCAGCGCGCCAATCACCACCAGGGCAAACACGGACAGAACCAGGGCCATGCCTCGTTCGTCCCGCAGTCTTGACCTACGCATGTATCCTCCCTCGCCGGAGTCTCATGGCTTCAGCGTGTTCCGCAGGGCCACCCGCGTAACCGTGACCATCTCGCTGGCCAGGCGCTGGCTGGTGCCCGACTTGGAGATGGGCGCCCGGGTCTGACCGATGAGCCGGACCTCGATGTTCCGTACCTGCCAGGCCGGGCCCACTCCGGGAGCCAGCAGAGCCATGTTGGCGTCGAAATACCGGAACTGGACCCCGTCGCCCGGGCGGATCGGGCCCGCCACCGGCTGGGGAGTATTGTCGCCCGCGGAAAGCGATTGCAGGCCGAGGTAGGTTCTCCCGTCCCCGTCCACGAACGGCCCGTACCGAACCCGCTCGTACCACCGGGCGGGCGAGCCGAGGAAGACCGCGGTCGACTTGAGGACCTGGCCCGCCAGCGGACCTACCTGGACCGGTCCGGCGACCGTGCGGAACGCGACGGCCGGCTGGCCGCCACAGTTGGCGTTCTCATCCACGGTTCCCGCCTGGACCGTCAGTCTCACCCACTGGTCGTCGAAGCTGGCGTTGGGATTGTTCTCCACGTGCAGCTTGACCAGGTCGTTGTCCCGCACGCTCCGCATGCCGAACACCGGCTTCAGGAACTTCCACATCACCGGATTGCCGGCATCGAGGTTGGCCGCGTCGTATTCGCAGAGGATGCCGAAGCCGCGGGCGGCGCGGAACTGGATGAAATTCTGGCCCATGGCTTCGAGGTCGGAGACCACGGCCGTCGCCGTGCTGGGCGGCAGGACGTAGATGTTGGAGTCGTAACCGATCTCCCGCAGCTCCATCGGCAGGACCAGCCCGGCCGTCCGCACGTTGCCCTGCATGTCGGCCTGGATCATCTGGGCCTGGGACACCCGCATGGTATTGAGCAGGATGCGGGTGAGCGCCGCGCCGACCAGGAGCATCATGATCATCGCGATCATGATCTCCACCAGGGTGAAACCGCGACGCGAGCGCATCATGCGGGGCACGTGATCTGGCTGCTGAAGGTCTCGGTGCGCACCTGGTTGCGGCCGGTCCGGTAGGTGGCCGTCACCGTGACCGTCCGGATCTTTCCGGTCGGGGTCACGGTCCAGGACAGGGCCACATTCTGCCGGACCACCGTTGCCGCGGAGGAGGCGAACTCCGGATGGGCGCATTGAATCAGGGTGGCCCGGGACCGGACCCGGAGCAGGTCCATCTGCTCGCTGGCCCGCTGGGCTGCGATGGTGGAGATGCGGCTCCCGGTCAGCGCCCGGGTGACGCCGCCGGACCCGGCGGCCAGCGCCAGAATACCGGTGCCGAGGATGGTGACGGCCACCAGCATTTCCACCAGGGTAAAGCCTGAACGGTTCGCGCTCATCGGAGCCTCCCGTAACCGGAAATCACCACACTGTCGGCCTTGCTCGCCCGGCTGACCCGGACCACCAGGACCTCGCCGAGGGCGGACTGGAGCAGCCCGGTCGGGAGGAAGGTGACGGTCGGCTCGGACGCCACGAGATTGACGCCGTGGATGTTGCCCAGGTTCAGAATCGCTCCCACCGTCGAATCGATCCCGGCGCTGTTAGGCGTCGTCACCCAGACGCTCGAGCCGGAGAAGTGGACCTTGGCGGGCCGCCGCTGCTGCAGCGCGTAGATCCGGGCCCGGGCGTAGGTCGTCGCCAGGGCGGCCCGGGCCGATTTGACCTCGCGGGAGTTCATGGTGTCGCGCACCCGCGGAATGGCGATGGCCAGGAGCAGGCCCATCACCGAAATAGCGATCAGCATCTCCACCAGGGAGAAGCCGGCTTGCGGCTTACGCCGCGCGGGAATCAGACGCATGATCGTCCCCAGCAGGAGGCAAATTCCACGCCCCTGACCGGGTTTCGGCTAAGTCCCCAAGGGACAACGGCCTCTTCCGGTCGCGACCAGAAACATGACAGCAGGGATTGCCGACTTTTCGCGGCATAATCCCCGGCAGTGCAACACCTTACCATGTTTGTTACCGGACGCCGCTGATCGTTTTTGCGGCGCCGGGCGGCTCTCCAGCAGCTACGGCGAGCAGGCGATCACGCCTTCCTGGGTCGCGGGACCCAGCGGTCCGCCGCTGCCGACGTACACCGCGCAGTTCTTGGTCGTTCCGGTGGCCGTGGCCGTGGCCCCCCAGCCATTGGGCGTCACGTTGGAAACCACGATCGTGACCCCGGTCGACGGGTTGTAGGTCATTGCGGGCGAAGGGATCGGGCCGTTGTAGTACGTCAGATTATCGGCGATGAAGACCTCCTGCGAGTTGACCATGTTTCGCAGGTCGGACTTCATCTTCGCCAGGACCGCTTTCTCCTTCGTGGTGGAGAACTTCGGAATCGCGATGGCCGCGAGGATCCCGATGATCACTACGACGATCAGGAGCTCGATCAGGGTGAAGCCCTTCCGATTCAGACGCACGGTGCCATCCTCTCAGGTGTTTCGATCCTGCCATACTGCGACCTGAGAGAGTGGCAAGCGCTGTACCACCCCCCGCCGGAACCGCCTAACGTGTTATGGGAACGAAGGATGGAGCCTGCCGGCAGCCCTGGTGTCCGGAACCGCCTGCAAGACATGTTAGGCGCTTTGCAAAGGGGTCCGAAAAGCAGTGGGGCGGCCCGAGGGCCGCCCCACGCCTAACAGCTCTACAGAGCCGGACTTACGGGCAGGTGATAACGCCGTCCACCGCGGTACCCGTACCCACCTCCACCTTGCAGCTGTTGGTGCTACCAGCGCTGATGGTCGGGTTCTGCAGCTGGATCGTGTAGGTGTTCGGGCCACCACCGCCGCCCGCCACCACGTTGCCCTTACTCCACACGAAGGCGTACTTGGCCACGACGTCAGCCGGCGCACCGTACACCGAGAAATCGTCGAAGTACGATTCCTGCGCCGTCATGAAGTTGCGGATGTCGGTCTTCACCGACGCCAGCTTGGCCTTGTCCTTCGTGGTGGCGAACTTCGGAATCGCGATAGCGGCCAGAATGCCGATGATCACGACCACGATCAGAAGTTCGATCAGCGTGAAACCCTTGCGGTTCATCATAACGTTCATCCCCCAGAGTTGTGAAACTGAGTCCTTCATGCCGCGGAAGTGCCATCTTGCCGCTGAGTGGTGGAAGGCAACCAGCGTACCACGGTAAGCGATGAACCCGCAAACCATTGCCACGCCAATAATTACCAAAAAATGCGCGACCCGAAAGAGCTCCACCCCCAGCGTCTCGGTGCCCCGTTTTGCAAGGGTGGAATTCAGGGATTGGGGCTCGCATGACCGGTTTCAGGTGCATCCGGCCGGTTGATGTACGCCCGCAGCAGACGAGTCCGAAAATCCTGGTCCGAAAGTGAATCGGGAGTGAACTGGATCAGTGCCTGGTGTGCCCGTTCCGGATCACCCGCGGCCAGAAATGCGATCACCGCGCCATCACGCATGCGCTCGCGTTCCATCCACAGCCGTCCCCCCCGGACCTCCTGCATCAGAATCCGCGCGGCGGGGGCGGCATCGGCATAACGGCCGCGGACCAGCTGTTCCCGAAAATCCACCACCGCGCGCACCGGCTCCGGTGCATTCACCCGTCCCAGCCACGCCCGAACCGGATCGATGAAGGCGGGATCCACCCAGCCTCGGCTGCCTTCGTGCCAGGAGGTGAATGCGGCGGAGAATTCCCGGCTCCACAGCACCCAGTTGCCTGCCGGACGTCCGTCGCGCACTGCGGCCAACCAGCGGCGGATCGCCTCGTTCGGCATGGCCTGGCGCTCGAGTCTGGAACTGGTATCGGGACGCGCAGCATACCCCGCCCGGAGCGAGCTGGACTCCATCAGCGCGTGAATCCGGGGGACTTGTAACAGGGTAGAGTTACGAAGCGTGTCCGCCCGCAGCACCGGCACCGCATCGGGACCGCTGAAATCGAAGTCACCGCCAAAGAGGCCATTGATGCCCCGGGCCGATGCCCCCATGAATCGGGCTCGTTCCGCGCCCAGGTCGAGCACCGGGTAGAAGTCCGAGTTGACGGCCGGGACCTGGTCCAACAGCGGCGCCAGAACCGCCCGGCTGGTCAACAGCAGGGCATCGAGCTCGGGCCGGGTAATCGGGTGAAAATGACAGAGGTCCTGCTGCAGGTTGGGCAGGCCGAGGATGCTCCAGTCCGGCCCCGGAACCCGGCCTTCGGCGACGGCCACGATCAGCAGGTCGGAGTTATTGACCGCGTAGACCCGGTAATCGACGAAATTGCGGTGCACCGCGCTGAAGATGCTGAGCACCAGCTCATCGCTCAGCTCATAGGTGTGGAGCCACTGTCCCAGGATCCCGCCCGGCGCCATGTAACGCTTGACCCGACTGTAGAACTCGGTGGTGAAGAGGCCGCTTACGCCACTGACCCAGGGGTTGGACGGCTCGGCCATGATGATGTCGAACCGGCGGTTCGCGGCGGCGAAATAGGCCTTGGCATCGGTGAAGGCGTGCACCGACCGGGGATCCTCGAATACCCGCCGGTTGGCCGGCAGGAAGTGCCTCGATCCTTCCACCATGACCGGTTCGATCTCAATGGTCACCAGGCTTTCGATGTCCGGGCTGGCGAGGAGCGTGTGGGAGGACATACCGGTGCCGTGACCGATGACGGCCACCGATCGGGCCCGGGGATGGTGCGCCAGCGTCACCAGTGGGAGCAGTACCTGGGTCGGATCGTCTCCGCCCATCGACCGCAGCGAATCGGATGGACTGCAGGCCTTGAACCAGACCGGATCGAGTGATCCGTCGGGCTTGCCATTGGTGGCGATGTTCACCCGCCCCTGCTCCGACGCCCGGATCATGGAGATGGTGGCGGTCCGGCCATCCTTGTAGAAGTCGACCGGCATCCCCCGCGCGATCTTGCCGGTACGGAAGACGCCACTGGAAAGCAGCGCCCGGTCCAGTTTCACCCCGACCGCCATGGAAACCGGCGCTACGACCACCAGGAGGGCGGACAGGGTCACCAGCCGGCGAACCGGCGCGCCCCGCTTGAGCAGCACCAGGGCAATCACCACACCCAGTGCCATGTCGAGCAGTCCGCCGAAAATCAGGGCACCCTTGAGACCCAGGAGCGGGATGAACAAGAGGCTCGCGGCCGACGCGCCCAGGATCGATCCGAAGGTATTCCAGCTGTAGACCGCGCCGATCGCGCGCTCGCCCGAGCCCGAAACCAGCAGCGTGCGGGTGATGAGCGGCAGAGTCATGCCGGCGCAGAACGTGGCCGGCAGCATGATCAGCAGGCAGAGTCCGTAACGCGCGAGGTTGAAGACGGCGTACCCTTGAGGGGTGCGGCCCACCGCCGCCATCAGGTCGGCCATCCAGTAGAACGACTCGTGATAGAACCAGAGACTCATGATCGCGCTCGCGCCCATCGCCACCTGCACGCCGGCCAGCGCGGCCAGCGGCCGGGTGAGCCCCTCGGTCCGCCGTCGGATCCAGAATGCGCCCAGCGCCAGCCCCAGGATGAAGGCCGAGAGCATGAGCTCGAAGGAGTGCGTAGCACTGCCCAGCACCATCGACAGCAGCCGGATCCAGGCCACCTCGTAGACGAAGGAGGCGAAAGCGGTGCCGCAGGCGGCGAAGAGCAGCAACCGGCGGAGCGTGGTTCCTGCCAGCAGTCCGGCATCGGTCTCGATCTGGGGGACCTCAGTCGCGGCGGTCTCGGGTGACGCCTCGGGGGGACGCAGCTTGGCGACGAACAGTGCCACCAGGCCAACCAGCATGTTGATGATGGCGGCCGCGAGCAGAGTGCCCGGGAGCCCGGCCAGCTTCAGCAGGTAGAAGCCGGCGATCAGCACACCGGCGGCGGCACCCAGACTGTTCGAGAAGTAGAGGAATGACAGTACCGTGCCGGGACGGGCCGGGGCCCGGCGGATGACCCCCGCGCTCATCAGGGGGAAGGTGGCGCCCAGCAGAATGGACTGGGGCAGGATCAGCAGGCCGGCCAGGCTCCACTTCGCCACCCCGACGGCCGCACCGCCGCCGAGGGCGGGAAACAGCGTGTCGTAAGCCCAGTTGGTGACGGGAAGGTACAGGAGATCGTGGAAAACGAGACCCACGAGGCCGATCGCCAGCTCGATCATGGCGTAGCCGTAGAGGGGATCGCGGAGCTTCTCGGTGCGACGGCTGACCAGGGCGGCGCCGAGCGCCATCCCGCCCAGAAAGATGACCAGAACGATCACCTGGGCGTAGGCGCCATGTCCAACAAAGAGGCTGAGATAGCGGCTCCAGACCGACTCGTAGAACAGCCCGGCCGCGCCGGAGAGCACGAACAACAGATAAAGGAGCGGAATCACCTGGGCCTCAAGGAGTTGATGGGTCGCCAATCCCCCCCGGAATCCGGCTGGCTGTGGCCTGTGGACGGGCCTGAAGCAAATCGGGGGCCGATGCTGTCGCGTTCCGAAAGGATAGCTGGCGGAGCGCGGCCGGTTGACACTTGCGGCAGATGGTCCTGATACTTTCCAACCGGCAAGTAATGCCCCCCAGTCCAGACGAGCGCTCTTCTCTTACCGGGCCAGGCGGGATCAGGCGAACCGCGGCCCGCCCCTTGCTCTATGCCCGCGCAGGGTTTCGCCGGAGGCGCAGTCCATGACGAATGCGCTGTCTCCCCGCGATCAGATCGGCGCTGAGACGCTTGCGGTGATGGCCGAGGCTCCCCGCTTCAACACCTGGATGTACGACACCATCGAGCCGTGGCTCGGGCGTCGCATACTCGAGGTTGGCTCCGGTATTGGAAATATGTCAGCGGAGCTGCTGAAACGCGCCGACCATCTGGTAGTGACCGATCTGGATCCATGGTACCGCGGCCAGCTGGCCCATCGCTTCGCCGCCCGGCATCAGGTCCGGGTGGAGCAGTTGGAGCTGCCCGATGCCGGCGCCCGCGATCGGTTTGCCGCCGACCGGCTCGATACGGTCGTCGCTCTCAACGTCGTGGAGCACATCGAGGACGACGTCGCCGCGGTGCGTTCGATGCGCGAGCTGGTAATGCCCGGCGGGCGGGTCGTCGTGCTGGTGCCGGCGTTGCCGGGCCTGTACGGTGAGCTGGATCGCCAGCTGGGTCACTATCGGCGCTATACCCGGCGATCGCTGGGGACCGTGTTCACCCGGGCCGGGCTGCGAATGGAACGGCTGTTCTGGTTCAACCGGGTGGGCATTCTGGGCTGGTGGTTCAACGGCCGGATCCGCCGGCTGAAGCAGATTCCCCTGAGCCAGCTTCGCTCGTTCGACGCGCTGGTCCCGCTGCTTCGCCTGGAGCAATATCTGAAACTACCGTTCGGACAATCCCTGATCGCCGTGGGCACGCCCGCATGTTAGAGCTTCCCAGGATCAGCGTGATCATCCCGGTCTACAACGAGGCCGGCACGGTCCGGAAAATTGTCGAACGGCTTCACGAAGTCCCGCTGCCGATGGAGATCATCGCGGTCAACGACCACTCCACCGATGGCAGCGGAGAAATCCTCGACCAGCTCAAGGGCGCCGGACTCATCGACCTCGCCATCCATCAGCCGGTCAACCGGGGCAAGGGAGCCGCCCTCCGAGCCGGAATCCTGCACGCGACCGGAGACGTGATTGTGGTTCAGGACGCCGATCTGGAATACGACCCGGCGGAATTCGACCGGCTGCTCACGCCCATCATGCAGGGAAAGGCCGACGCAGTGTTCGGCTCCCGCTTCATGGGAGGAGGCGGTCGGGTCCTGTACTTCTGGCATTCGCTGGGCAACCGTTTCCTCACGCTGGTGTCCAACATGCTGACCGACCTCAACATGACGGACATGGAAACCTGCTACAAGATGGTGAAGGCGCCCCTGATGAAATCCCTGGTGCTGACCAGCGACCGGTTCGGGTTCGAGCCGGAGATCACGGCCCGGCTGGCGCAGGCGAAGGCCCGCATCTGGGAAGTCCCGATCTCCTATAGCGGCCGGACCTACGAAGAGGGGAAGAAGATCGGGTGGCGGGACGGGGTCGCGGCCTTCTGGCATATCCTGCACTTCAACCTGTTCCCTCCCCGCCGCGGCGGGTCCTGAATGCATCGGGCCCATGACCGCACGGTTGCGCGTGCCGCTGCGCTGACCGTTGCCGTGCTCGGGCTCCTGCCGCTGGCGAACTGGATCTCGGGGGGCCATTCCGCGGAGTGGTATGGCCTGGTGCTGGGGGAATGGCTCAGCGGCACCGCCATCGTGGTGGGGGCCGCGACGGTGCTGACCATTCTCTCCCGCCGGATCCCGCTGCTCTGGCACCCCGGATTGATCCAGCGTCTCGCGACGCCCGGCCGGGCGCGGTGGATCCCCGGGATCGCCGCCGGGCTGGCGTTCGCCGTCTACGCGGTCGTGGCCTGGCGGCTCTTCGACGCCCGGCCGCTGCACATCGACGAGATCATGCAGGTCTTCCAGGGACGCATCTTTGCGTCGGGACGGCTCTGGCTTCCCAGCGAGCCCCATCCGGAGTTCACCAGCGTCATGCACCTGATCGACGCGGGGGGGAAAGTCTACAGCCACTTTCCCCCCGGCGGACCCGCCATGCTCGCGCTGGGATCATGGGCCGGCGCGGAGTGGCTGATCGGGCCGGTATTCGGCGCCATCAGCGTGCTCCTGTTCGGTCACCTGATGCGGCTGATGAACTTGTCTGCCGCTACTGCTTCCGGCGCCACGCTGGTGTTTGCGCTCGCGCCTTTCGTAGCGTTCATGAGCGGTTCCCACATGAACCACGTGACCAGCCTCACCTGGATCCTCCTCGGCGTGGTAGCGCTGGTGCAATCCCTGAGTCGGGACCGGGGCGGTCTCCAGAGCGGCGTCATCGCGGGGTTTGGCTTCGGGGTGGCGGCTGCCATCCGGCCGGTCGACGGCCTGGCGTTCGCCTTTCCCGCCGCCGCATGGTACCTCTGGCGAGCCATCCGTCACCGTCACGTCGCCCCCATGCTGGGCGCGGGGATCGGCATCAGCCTGCCGCTGATCGGCCTGCTCTGGTTCAACGCCCGGACGACGGGAGATCCGCTGACCTTCGGGTACGCGCTGCTCTGGGGAAAATCACAGGCCCTGGGCTTTCACGCCGCGCCGTGGGGTGAGCCGCACACGCCGATCCGGGGCCTGGAGCTGCTCAACCTGTACTTCCTCCGGTTGCAGACCTACGCCTTCGAGCTCCCCATCCCCTCCCTGCTCCCGGCGATCATCGCACTGGGCCTGACCGGAGGACTCTCGGCACCCGACCGTTATCTGCTGTCGGCCGGCGCGCTCCTCGCCGGCATCTACTTCGCCTACTGGTTCGACGGGTTCTATCTCGGACCGAGATTCATGTACCCCCTCATGCCGGTGATCGCGCTCTGGACCGCGCGGTTCCCCGGCGCCGTGCGCGACCGGTTCGGAACCGGGAAAATCTGGCGGGCGACGGTGTACGCTCTCATCACCGCGGTGCTGGTGGGCGGGTTCACCTCGCTCCCCATCCGGGCCGACCAGTATCGCCGCGGATTGCGCTCCTCCCGCTGGGACGCCGACCGGGCGGCCCGGCAAGCCGGAGTGCGGGAAGCGCTGATTTTCGTTCGTGAAAGCTGGGGGTCGGAGCTGCTGGCACGGATGTGGGCCCTGGGAATTCCCCGATCGGACGCCGAGTCGATCTACCAGAAAACGGATGCCTGCCAGCTGGAGCTGGCCCTGGGGGAACTGGAGGCCCATGCGGTCTCCCCCACTGGCGCCACCGAAGCGCTCCGGGCAATCCCCGCCGATACGTCCCGGCTGATC
>DASTEX010000350.1:0-2617 GCA_035709185.1 Gemmatimonadales bacterium | reverse complement strand
CCCCGCGGGAGCGCATCGCGGCCGGTTTGGTCCTGCGGCGGCGCCCCCTGGCGCTGTCAGCCTTCGCCTTGCGGCGGGTCTCCGCCGACGCGGAACCTCTGGCCGGGGTGGGCAGCTTGACCCCGGCCCGGCGGGCCTTGGAGAGCCCGATCGCGATCGCCTGCTTGGTGGACCGGGCGCCGTGCTTGCCCTCCCGGATGTGATGGATCTCTTCCCGCACGAATTCGCCCGCCTGGGTGGACGGAGACTTGCCCTCGCGCTTGTCCTCGCGGGCCCGGCGAATGGTGGCACGTTCCGGCATGAGTCCCTCCCTGATGCGCTCCTTAGTGGATGACGCCTCGAACGGGGGGAAGCCCACACCAATCCTTGCGGTTTCGGGGCAGGATGACCAGATTACGATTTCGGTCATTGGTCATTTCACCCGCCGGAGGTCCGCCATGTCCGCCCCCGAGATCATCGCCGCCGCCGACCGGCTGCTGGCCCGCTACGGCTACCGGCGGATGACCGTGGAGGACATCGCCCGGGAGGCGAACATCGGGAAGGGGAGCATCTATCTCCATTTCCCCAGCAAGGAGGCGGTGATCCTGGCGGTCATCAACCGCCACATCGAAGCCACCCTCGAGGTCCTGCGGCGGCTTGCGGGCGGTCCCGGCCCGGCCGGCGAGCGCCTGGCGGAGATGCTGGTTGCCCGGGTCCTGGAGCGATTCGACCGCTTCCTGCCTTACCGGGAGAGCCTCCACGAAATGCTGGCTGCCATCCGGCCGGCCCTGCTGGCCCAGCGGGAGACCCAGCTCCGCCAGGAAGCCAGGATTTTCAGCCGGGTGATCGAGGAGCTGGGAGGTCCGCCCGGAGCAGCCCGGATGCTCCTGGCCGCGACCAATTCCTATCTCCCCTACTACCTGAGCGCCGAGGAGCTGGGCAGCAGAGCCCGGCTGCGCCGGGAAGTGAGTGGGCTGGCGGGGCTGCTGGTGGCTGGGGTGGCCGCGCAGGCGACTGCCGCGCCGGTGCCGGAAGAGGTGGGCTGATGCGATGGCTCGGCGCGGTCATCCCGGTGATGCTGGCCGCGGGGTGCGCCGGGCGGGCCGCCCCCGCGAATGTGCCCCCAAGGCCGCCGGTGCTGCCCGGGACCCCGGCAGGAACCGCCCTGGGCGCGTGGCTCGAGGCCTACAACCAGGGAGACTCGGTCCGGATCGCCGCCTCCCTCGCGCGCCTCTACACCGCCGAGGCGCTGGCACGGCGATCGGCCGCCGAGCGGGCTGGTGGAGTGATGGGATGGCGGAGGGAGTACGGCGGGTTCGAGCCGGTGCGGATCGACAGCGTGCAGCGCGGCATGGTGGTGATCACGGTCCGGCAGTCGTTGACCCGTGGTTGGGGCATGCTCTTCGTGGAGGTGGACTCGGCATCGCCCGCGAAAGTGACGGGGGTCTCCCTGATTCCGTTCGTCGAGCCCCCCGACTGGCGCAGGGTGGAGCGGGCCGGATCCGAGGAAGCCCTCGCGGAGCGCGTTTCGGCGCTGGCGGACCAGCTCGCCGGAACCGGATCATTCCGGGGAGTGGTCCTGATGACCCGGGGCGACCAGGTGATCCTGCACCGCGGGTACGGCATCGCGGCCGACAGCAGCTTCGAGCTCGCCTCGGTGAGCAAGATGTTCACCGCCGTCGCCATCCTGCAGCTGGTGGAGCAGGGGATGCTCTCCACCGATGCCACCATCGGCTCGGTGCTTCCGGAGTATCCCCCGGGCCCCTCCGCCACCCAGGTCACCATTCAGCACCTGCTGACCATGTCCGCGGGGATTCCGGACCTGTTCCGGTCCCCGCGATACCGTGGCCGCCAGGACCAGTTTCGCACCCTGCGGGATCACTGGCCGCTCTTCGTGGAATCTCCGCTCGAGTTCCCCCCGGGGAGCGGGTGGTCCTACAGCAACTCGAATTTCATGATCCTCGGGTCCGTCATCGA
Organism: Gemmatimonadales bacterium; assembly: GCA_035709185.1. Lineage (GTDB taxonomy): Bacteria > Gemmatimonadota > Gemmatimonadetes > Gemmatimonadales > GWC2-71-9 > SZUA-320. The sequence continues at coordinate 661 of DASTEX010000350.1, read as the reverse complement.
GCAGCTCTCCGGCGAATCCTTCGCGGATTTCATCAGGAAGTACGTGCTGGACCGGGCCGGCATGAGCCGGACAACGGCGGGAAGTCCCGCCGGAGGCGGGCGGTCCACCGCGCAGGACCTGGCGGCCTTCGGCCAGGCGTTCCTGGGCGGGCGGCTGGTCGGCCCGGAAATGGTCACCCGGGCCACCACCGGATACATTGCCACCGAGTACGGCGGCCGGGACGGCTTCGGGCTGGAGACGCGCGACTGGAATGGGGTCCGGATCGTGGGACACGGTGGTGCATATCCCGGAGTCTCCAACCAGGTGGATTTCTTTCCCGCGCAGGGATATTCGGTCGTGGTCCTGTCGAACGTCAGCCGGAGCGGAGCCCAGGCGCTGGCCAATTACGCCCGGATGCTGATCGCCGGGCGGCATGGGGCACCACCGGGGTAGCCGGAAGTCCTCCCTCACGCCTGGCTGAGCGATGTCCGATCTTCAGGATCAATTCGGCGGGATCGACATCTATCTGTTTGACCAGCTGCTCCGGGGACGACTGGTTGCAGGCATGCGGGTGTTCGACGCCGGATGCGGATCGGGCCGGAACCTGGTGTACCTGCTCCGGTCCGGCTACGAGGTCTTCGGCATCGATGCGGATCCCCGCTCGATCCAGATGGTCCAGCA
>DASTEX010000349.1:0-3635 GCA_035709185.1 Gemmatimonadales bacterium | reverse complement strand
GGCACTCGGCACCCGGCACACCACAGAGGAGGTTCTCATGCCCGCCCGGTCGCTCATCGTTCTCGCCGGCTTGATGCTCGCGACGCTGTCGCCACTCGAAGCTCAGGTATCCCGCGCCGGCGCGCCTGACTCCCTGCTCGCGCTGCTGTCCCGGCTCGACCAGGAGAAGCGATTTCACGGCGTCGTGTTGCTGGCCGAGAACGGCCGGGTAATCCATCACTCGGCGCACGGCCTGGCGCACCAGGGGTACCAGGTTCCCAACCGGCCCGATACGAAGTTCAACCTGGGCTCGGTGGGGAAGACTTTCACGGCCGTCGCCATCGGCCAGCTGGTCGAGCAGGGCAAGCTGCGATTCAGCGATACGCTCATCAGGGTCGTGCCCGACTACCCCAATCCCGCTATTGCCCGGCGGGTGACCATTGCCCAGCTGCTGAGCCATCGCTCCGGCATGGGACTCTACTGGGATGCGCTCTTCAAGGGAAACTGGACCGCGGTGCGATCCATCTCCGACCTGGTTCCCTACTTCGCCAACGACTCCCTCGAGTTCGACCCCGGCTCGAAATGGTTCTACAGCAACACCGGGTTCGCGGTGCTGGCGCTGGTCGTCGAGAAGGTGTCGGGGGAGGACTACTTTACCTACGTCAAGCGGCACATCTTCCAGCCGCTGGGGATGAACGACACCGACTCCTACTCGCTTGACGTGGACGTGCCTAACATTGCAGTGGGCTACTACCGCGACCAGCAGGGAACTCTCAAGAACAATCTCTTCACTCATACGGTGCGCGGCAGCGGGGCCGGTGGCGGGTTTTCCACCGCGCCGGATCTGCTCAAGTGGGCCGAAGGGCTGATGGCGAACCGGGTCCTGGGCGCCTCCATCGCGGACCGGATGCTGCGCCAGCAGACCGATACCGACGGCGGCCCCGGCGGCTACGGTTATGGCTTCATCGTGCAGCAGCGGGAAGGGCAGACCGTGCTCGGCCATTCCGGCGGGTTCCCCGGCATCGCCACGTTCTTCTGGTTCAACCCGGCCAACCGCCGGGTGGCGATCGCGATGTCGAACCAGCCTGGCCCGGAGCTGCGACAGATCGGCGAGCTGCTCCAGCGCTATCTCACAGCTGCAGACTGACGGTCAGACGGTCGGACGGTCAGACGGTCAGGGGCTCTCCGGAGCGCCCACTGATGCACTGCGTTCCGTCTGACCGTTCGACCGTCTATCGGATCAGTTCCGCTCGGTCAGCCCCCCCAGCGACACCCGCCACACTTTCTGGTCGGCGATCCAGCGGATCGCATACTGGGTCGGATGCAACCCGGCCGGGCTGTACTTCGCCGCCGCCGGCAGCTCCTTCACCAGGCTCTCCTTCTTCATCAGGAAGGCCTGCGTGATCATCGGCTCCACGAAGATCATCCGGCCATCCCAGCTGCCGTAGATCAACGTCTGGGTGAAGGTGCCGCCATTCAGCTCGGGGGTCTTCGCTTCGAGCCAGTGCACCCCCATCGTCGGGATCGCCACCGGCGCCGGGAGGATGTAGCCCGCCGGAATGAACTCGGCTCCCGGCTGGTTGGCCGACTTCTGCTCGAATGCCGGGTCCTTCGGTGAGATCGCCAGCCGGGCCGCGTTGTCGATGGTATAGAAGTGGAAATCGAAGTGGGGCAGGTCGTACATGCCCGGGGGCTCGTGCCCGCCCGGATTCCACTGCACCACGACATACTGAAATGGAGTGGGATTACCGGCCGGCAGGTCCAGGACGTATTCCGCCGAATGAAGACCCGTGGCAGGGTTGTGTCCCTCTGCCGGCAGTCCCTGCATCACCGCCTCGCTCACCTCCACCCCGACCTCGACCGCCTTGTCGCCTTCGTACTCGACATAAGTCCGAACCTGTCCGCTTCCCAGGTTGGTGGGAGCGCCGTACACCACCCGGGCGGTTGAGCGTGCACCGGGGTCTTTCACGAAAGGGGTAACCGGAATTCCTACAACCAGACCTGCGACCATCAAGTGGGGGAGAGTCCTGCCGAACCGCATGCCGGCTCCGAGGGTTGGGTGCGGGCGCCAACCTAAAGCCGCCCAATTACTACCCGCTTACCGGGTACTTACCGGTAATTGGGGGTCAGACTCCTATTAGCCGTGTCGGGCCAATAGGAGTCTGACCCCAATTACCCCCTGTCCGGATTACCGGGATCACTCCGCGTCTGTCTGTGGAGGCCAATAGAAGTGGCCGATCCATAACCTACGCCCAGGAGTGAAGACAATGATCCGCAAGTTGATGGCCCTGAGTCTGACCGCCCTTGCCCTGGCCGCCTGCGGCAGCGACGAGGACTCGTCCACCGGCCCCGCGCCGGCGCCCCAGAACGGCACGATCACGATGCTCAACGACTCGAACACGCCGATCGTGTCGGTGAACATCAGCCGCTGCACCGACGCCAGCTGGGGTAGCAACCGGCTGAACCCTTCGGAAACCGTGCAGCCCGGCGCCACCCGCAGCTGGACCGTCCCGGTGGGCTGCTATGACTTCCGCGCCTCCACCGGCGAGCGGTCGGCCAGCTGGTTCGACCTCAACGTGACCGTCAACCAGCCGGTACAGCTCGGCGTGCCCTCCTCGGTTGACCCCGAGAACTCGGTTGGCCAGGCCGACCTCGCCGACGCGGTGGCCTTCCGGAAGGTCCGCCGGTAAGCGGCCCGGAGAACGCCCGACTGCCCCAGGCCGGATGGGGCACTGAGAAAGCCGCGGCTCGCCCGCGGCTTTCCGTGTTCCGGGCAGCTCGGTCACTGAAGTCACCTTCCTCCCCGGTTCAGGCTGGCTTCGCGCTTGGGGTGGTAGTCTGCAGGATGCCTGGCCCGGCCCGTCGGGTCGGACCGGCATACCCCCGAAGTTCATCGCTTCTGCTACCGAATTTTGACCAGTCGGGGAGGTTCTCATGACGACTCAACCCCTTCTCACTCAGGAAGGCATCCAGCCGGCCGCAACGCTCGAGCAGGTCTACGAGCACGCCCAAACCCGCGCGCTCGTCTCGCTGGTGGAGGCGGCGGCGGAGCTGGTCCAGAGCAAGGGTGAAGCCGCGTTCACCGAGTTCCGGGTAATCGACAGCCGATGGCGCCAGGGAGAGACCTACATCTTCATTCTCGATCCCGAGGGCGACATGCTGGTCCACCCCGATCCGGGCCTGGAAGGCACCAATCAGCTCGCCCTCAAGGACATCAACGGAAGGCCGATCATAGAGGGTCTGATCGCGGCGACCACGGCCGTGCCGGGGAGGCCGGAGGGCTGGTATCACTACCAGTGGCCGGTACCCGGCGAACTGCTTCCTCGCTGGAAGAGCAGCTATGTCCGGCTGGTGTCGGCCCCGTCGGGGAAGAGCTACGTGGTGGGGTGCGGCATATACAACGACCGGATGGAACGGGCCTTCGTCACCGACCTGGTGGCTCATGCCGTGGCCGAGATCGAGCAGCGGGGCGAGAAGGCCTTCCCGCTGTTCCATGATCCGGCCGGTGCCTTCATGGTCAAGGACGCCTACATCTTCCTGATCGACCTGAACGGCGTCGAGCTGGTGAACCCCGCCTTTCCCAGCCTGGTGGGTCGTAACCTGATGGATCTCAAGGACACGGCCGGCAAGCTCCCGATCCGCGAGATGGTCGCGCT
>DASTEX010000348.1:0-3148 GCA_035709185.1 Gemmatimonadales bacterium | reverse complement strand
GGTGAGGGAATCGCCGGCGTTGCTGATCCAGCCCCGGGTCTGGGCCAGGCGGAAGTAGGCCAGCCCGAACGTGCTGTCGACGGTGACCGCCTCCTGGAAGGCCCGTTCGGCTTCCACCAGGTTCCAGCGATTCAGTTGCTGGACCCCGTCCAGGTAGCTGCGGTAGGCCTCGAGCGACGAGCTGGTGACGCTGGACAGGTTGGTCCGGGCCGATTCCGGCGCACCCGAGAGATCGAGCAGCTTGGTGGCCAGCTCGTCGAAGAGGGGACGGACGTCGTCGCCCAGGTGGCCCCAGACTTCCGCCACTTCCAGCCGCCCGCCGGTCGCGACGTCGAACGCGCGCGCCACCAGGTGGAGCGAATCCCGGGTCCGCTCGAACTCGCCTAACACCACGGTCCAGACCCCGGCGTCGCGGGCCAGCCGCCGGGCCTCGTCCAGTCCCACCAGCCCGCCTTCACTCACCCCGATCCGGTCCATCAGGTCGTGGACCCGCTCGTTGCTCACCACCTTGAGCTCGCGCCATTGCGAGAGCGCCAGGTCGAGCATGCTGACGCTGCCGTTGGCCAGCCACCCGATGGTGCTGTCGGACCGGAGATTGGTGAAGGGAATGACCAGGTACGAGTGGCGCGGCTCCACTCCGGAGCTGGGTCCCCGCGGCCGCGCGGCGGCCCACACCAGCGCGGCGGCCAGGGCCACGACCGCAATCACCGCGGCCAGCCGCCGGTGGCCGCTCCGGGGACGCTTCCCTTCCCTCGGGCCGTCGAGCCCCAGGACGGCGGCCCGGAACGCATCGCCCGTCTGCCACCGCGCATCGGGGACTTTCTCGAGCGCCCGATGGATGGCCTCGACCAGGTGGGCGGGCGCATCCGGGCGGGAGCGGGAGAGATCCGGCGGACGGTCCACGATCTGGCGGGAAATCACCGTGCGCCGGGTTCCCTCGAACGGGGGCCGTCCCACCAGCATTTCCCACGCGACCACGCCGAGCGAGTAGATGTCGCTGCGCGCGTCCACGGTCTCGCCCGCGGCCTGCTCCGGACTCATATAGGCGGGCGTTCCCATCGCCACGCCGGGACCGGTGGTCTGCACTTCCTCCCACATCACGTGGGCAATGCCGAAGTCGGCCAGCAGTCCGCGCGGACCGGAACCGGTCCGCTCGATCAGAATGTTCTCGGGCTTCACGTCGCGATGGACCACGCCGGCTCGCGCGGCCGCATCGATGGCGGCGGCAATGTCCGCCACGATCCTGGCAGTCGTGGCCAGGTCCATCCGGCCTTCGCGCTGGAGGCAATCGCGGAGGCTCTCGCCCGGCACGTGGTCCATCACGTAGTACAGCAGACCGTCGGCCGTGCCGGCGGAATAGACCGAAACCACGTTCGGATGGCGCAACCGGGCGATGACCCGGGCCTCCGCCAGGAAGCGGTCGGCCAGCGACCGGTTCACCGCCAGCTCCGGGTTGATCACCTTGACCGCTACCAGGCGGTCGAGCGTCACGTCCCGGGCGAGGAACACCACTCCCATGCCCCCGCGCCCCAGCTCCCGTTCCAGCCGGTACTGGGTGCCGAGTGCCGTGCTGAGGACGGCAATCAGGTCGGGAGAGGAAAGAGGCAAAATGGTCAGCCGCCAGCTGTTAGACTGTGCCGTGGAGATCGGAATGTGAGCTGTAACGATAACCCGTGAGCCCGGACGCTGAACCGCCCTTCCGGACGGTGTCGTCTGGTCCCTTCCGGTCTGCCACGGGTGGCCCGGATCCGTACACGTTCCCCATCACTCCCCCTGGGCCACGGCGGCGGACGACTCACGGTTTAATGGTACAAGACGATCCGGAATCACGAAGGGTTGCAACCCTGCTGGATTGAGCCTGGCTTCAATCCCCCGGCCTACCTTGGGCTTCCGCGTTTCGCCGGAGCCCGTCATGCTGCCTCGCCCAGTCCGCTCCCAGCCCACCGTCGCCGCCGTCCTGCTCCCCGCCGAGCGACCCAAGGTCGAAGCTGCCGGCAACGGCTGCTTCACGGTACTGCATCGCGAGACCGTGCCCGAAGCGGTCCGCGCGGTTCGCGAGCGGGCGGTGGACGCGCTGCTCCTGTCGGTTCACCGGTGCGAGCCCGCGGAAACAGACACCATCCGGCAGATGCTGGTGTCCTTCCCCGGACTGCCCACCGTTGCGCTGGTGAGCCGGCCTGACCCGAGCGCGTCCGAAGTGCTCCTCCGGCTCGGTGCTTCCGGCGTGCGTGAGGTCATTGATGTCACCACACCTGCGGCCTGGACTCGGCTGCGTCAGCTGCTGCTCGAGCCGGCCTCGCGGCCGGCCTCCCGCATCCTGGGCCCACTATTAGAACGTTTGCCCGATCTTTCCGAAGACACCCGGGTCTTCCTGGAGGTGCTGGTGCGCCTGGCTCCACATACCCCGACCGTCCGGGGAATCGCGCGCGTGCTTGACGTGCAACCCAGCACGCTGATGTCTCGCTTCGCCCGCGCGGGATTGCCCTCGGTCAAACGCTATCTCGCCGCCGTGCGCCTGCTCTACGCCGCACAGCTGCTCGAGAGCACCGGCCTCTCCATAGCAGACGTCGCGTACCGCCTGGAGTGTTCATCGCCCCAGAGCTTCAGCCGCCACGTCAGGTCGTTACTGGGGATTACCTGCTCCGAGTTCCGGCGCCGTTTTCCCTTCCCGGTGGCGCTGGAGCGTTTTCTCTCGGTGATGGTGGAGCCCTATGGGCGGTTGTGGGCGGGCTTCCGGCCCCTGACCGCCGCGCCGGCGGGGCCGAGGCGCGATCTCATTCCTGATCCGATGAGAACATGATTGCAGAGTGCAGATTGTAGAGTGCAGAGTGTAGAAGTAACTGCTGATGAAGTGCAGATTGCAGATTGCAGATTGCAGATTGTTGAAGTGCTGCTGCCGATCAGCGTCGAGCGGGATGGTGGAGAATCTGCGCCCGCGGATCCCTTCTACACTCTACACTCTACAATCTACAATCTGCACTCTGCAATCATATTCCTCTCATTGGATCTGGGATTAAATCTCGCCTCGGCCCCGCCGGCGCGGCGGTCAGGGGCCGGAAGCCCGCCCACAACCGCCCATAGGGTTCCACCATCACCGAGAGAAAACGCTCCAGCGCCACCGGGAAGGGAAAACGGCGCCGGAACTCGG
>DASTEX010000347.1:0-7531 GCA_035709185.1 Gemmatimonadales bacterium | reverse complement strand
TGCAACCTGCAACCTGCACTCTGCACTCTGCATTCTTTCAGTCCTCCCACCCCTTCCACCCCGGACCCCTGACGAATCTCCCGGGTGTCGCTCCCGTATGCTCACCATCCTTGAGCACCTGGACGCCGTTGACGAACACATGCACCATGCCGGTGGCGTACTGGTGCGGCTGTTCGAACGTGGCGTGATCCTGGATCCGGGCCGGATCGAAGATCGCGATATCGGCATGGAAGCCCGGCGCCAGCTTGCCCCGGCGTCGCAGCTTCAGGTTTTCGGCCGGAAGCGAGGTCAATCGGCGGATCGCTTCCTCCAGCGGCATCGTCTTCTCGTCCCGGACGTATTTGCCGAGGAAGCGGGCGAAGGTGCCGTAGGCCCGCGGGTGCGGATTGGACTTGAGGAAGGGACCTTCGGGGGCCAGCGATTCGGCGTCCGAGCCCAGGCTCACCCAGGGCCGCTGGAGCTGCTTCGCCAGATTGGCCTCGTCCATCATGAAGTAGACCGTTCCGACCCGGCTGCCGTCGGCAATCACCAGGTCCATCGCGGTCTCTTCCGGGGAGGCGCCTCGCAGCTTGGCCACTTCGGCCAGCGTCTTCCCGGTATACGGTTTGAGCGAATCACTCTTGAAGCCGACCAGGAGCATCCGCTCGGGACCGCCCGACAGCAGCATCAGGTTCTCCCAGTCGTCCGACGGGGTCCGCATCTCGAGCATGATTCGGCGGCGGACGGCGGGATCGCGCAGCCGGCGGGACCACGGTTCGTAGCCACCTTCCTGGACCCAGGGCGGCATTGCCGCATCGAGTCCGGTGGCGCCTGCGGTGTAGGTGTACATGTCGGCCGTGATTCTGAGTCCGGCCGCTCGGGCCGAATCGACCTTGGCGAGGACCGCGTCCATCTTGGACCAGTTCCGCTGGCCAGCTGCCTTGAGGTGATAGATCTCGGCCGGGGCGCCGGACTCCCTGGCAATCCGGATCAGCTCGTCCACCGCCTCGAGCAGCTGGTTGCCTTCGCTCCGCATGTGGGAGATGTACATCCCGCCGTGCTCGCCGGCGGTCTTCATCAGCTCGATCAGCTCCTCGGTCCGGGCATAGAACGCCGGGGCGTAGATGAGGGACGAACCCACACCCAGCGCGCCTTCCTCCATCGCCTGGGCCACCAGCCGCTTCATCCGCTCCAGCTCTTCCGGGGTGGGCGGCCGATCGGCATAGCCCAGCTCGTGGATCCGGACCGTGGTGGCACCCACGAACGACGCGACATTGGTGGAAATGCCTTTCCGCTCGAGGAACTCCAGGTACTGCCCCAGCGTGGTCCATGCGATGTCGTACTTGATGTCGCCCTGGCCGTTCTTCTCCAGCACCTTCATCGAGTCGTTCCAGGGGCCCATCGAACCGCCTTCGCCCATCACCTCGAGCGTCACGCCCTGGCGGATATCGGACTGGGACCGGGGATCCTGGATCAGCGACTCCGTGGCCCAGGAGAGCATGTTGATGAAGCCGGGCACCACCGCGAGCCCCGCCGCCTCGATCGTCTGCCGGGCGCGGGCCCCCCGGAGCTCGCCGACCGCAACGACGCTGTCCCCCTGGATCGCCACACTGGCTGCCACCCCCGGGCTCCCGGTTCCGTCATAAACCGTCCCCCCGCGGATGATCACGTCATAGGTCGGGCCACCGCAGGCAGCAGAGAGGAGCAGCCAGCCAGCCGCGAGGCGGCGAGTCGTCATAGGGCGCTCAGGGAAGCAGGTGAGACGGCGTCATTGGCGAGGAACACCTTATTGCATACAATAATCGTATGCCCAGATCACTCGCCATGCTCCTCGCCGCCCTGCTGCTGGTGCAGCCGGCCGCGGCCCAGCGCCGGACCGATCCCTTCGCCGCGGTGCGCGCCCTGGCGCGCTCCGCCGTCACTGACAGCGGCGTCCCTTCCCTTGCTATCGCGGTAGCCCGAGGCGGCCGGGTGCTCTGGGAAGAAGGCTTCGGCTGGGCCGACCGGGAGCAGCGGATTCCGGCGACCGAACACACCACCTATTCGCTCGCCTCGATTTCCAAGCCGATTACCGCCACCGGGCTCATGATCCTGGTGGAACGGGGCAAGGTGCAACTGGACCGTCCGGCCAACGACTACCTTGGCGTCGGGAAGATCACCGGACTGGCCGGCGACGCGGCGGGTGCGACGGTTCGCCGAGTGGCGAATCACACCGCCGGCCTGCCGCTGCACTACATGTTCTACTACGAAGGGGCGCCTGACCGGGTCCCCACCATGGACGAAGCGATCGCCCGCTACGCCGTCACGGTCTATCCTCCCGGCGCGGCTTGGCAATACAGCAACCTCGGCTTCGGCGTGCTGGACTGGATCATCGAACGGGTGAGCGGCCGACCTTACGCCGAGTTCATGCGGAATGAGGTGTTCCTGCCCCTGGGCATGACCCGCTCGTCCATTCATCTCTGGCCTGGGCTCGAGCCCTTCGCCGCGACCCGGTACGACGGCCAGGGAGGGCGGATTCCCTTCTACGACTTCGACCACCGGGGCGGGTCCGCGGTCTACGCCAGCGCTCACGATCTCCTGCGGTTCGGAATGTTTCATCTGAAGAACCGCCTCCCCGATGCCCGACGCATCCTGGCGGACTCGACTATCGACGCGATGCAGCGGAACACCACCGGCGTGCCCAACGTGGGTTACGGCATCGGGTGGGGGCTCAGCGAGGACGACAACGGGCTTCGCCGGGTGGCGCATACCGGCGGGATGCCCGGCGTCAACACGGCCCTGTACCTCTATCCGAGCGAGGACCTGGCCGTAGTGGTGCTGGCGAACACGGTCTCCCGCATGCCCTTCGTCATCGCCCAGGAAATCGTGGCCGCGCTGGTCCCCCGTTATGCCGACAGCCTCAAGGCCCGCCGCGCCCGCCAGACTCCGCCCCAGCCGCGGACCTGGACCACACCGGCCCGGCTGGCGGGCGAATGGAAGGGCACGGTCCGGACCTGGAACGGCACGCTGCCGTTCACCCTCACGTTCCAGCAGGACGGGGACGTGGTGGCAAAGCTGGCCGATCAGCCCCGCGCCATTATCTGGGATCCGGTGTGGGAAGGTGATTCGGTCTTCCAGGGCCGCTTCGACGGCCGGATGCCGACGCCCGACGCCGCCATGCACCGGCACACCATTCTGCTGAACCTGACGTGGAGAACCGGGAAGCTGAGCGGCCAGGCGTCGGCCCAGACGATACCGCCGGATACGGTGTATTTCGCCCGCACGTCTTACGTTGAGCTCAACAAATAGCGTCGGAAAGGGCGGAAAGGGCGGAAAGGGCGGAAGTACCCTATGCCTTCCGCCTTTTCCGCCCTTTCCGTCTTTTCCGCCCTATTTCCGCTTGAACGTGGCGAGGTTGTCCACCCGCACTTCCGCCGCCTTCCCCTCCCGGTCGATCACGAAGGTGACGAAGCCTTTGCCGAACTGGGCATCCCGCCAGGTGGCGCGGAAACTGTCGTACTGCCAGTGCTCCAGGGTGCCGCCGAAGTTGCCGGCGCCGTAATCCGCCACCAGGCTGCCGTTCTCCAGCTTCACCTTGAGTTCGCCGTAGAGTGAATCGGCGTAGGTGCCGGCGTAGGACTCGAGCGCCAGGCTGGGACGGGTGTCCGTCTTGCGCTCGGCCTCGATCCGCTTCGCCTGGGCCTGCTGCGCGGTCCGGATCTGTCCCCAGCGTTTGAGATTGATCGCGTTCCAGTCGTGCTGGGCCGGTCCCATGTGGAGATCCAGGATCCGCGAGACGATGCCGGGGCCCATCTGGTGGTTGTCGCTGTTCGACAGCACCATGATGCCCAACTTCTCCTCGGGGACGGTCCACATTTCGGAGAGGAAGCCGTCGATCCCGCCGTTGTGCCACGCGATCTTGCGGCCCTTGTAGTCGAGCACCACCCAGCCGAGCGCGTAGCCGGTGAAGTGGGTGCTGGGGCGCAGCGAATCGCGCACGACCGGAATCATGACGTGCGGGGTCTGGATCACCGCGAGCGTCTGCGGCTTGAGCAGCTGCTTCCCCTCAAAGGTCCCCCCGCCCAGGATGAACCGGAGATACCGGGTCATCTCGGCCACGCTGGAGTAGATCGAGCCCGCCGGAGCGATATTGTCCAGGTTCCGGTGCGGAATCGGCTTGAGCACGCTGTCGCGCATGCCGTGCGGCGTGGCGACATCGGCGCGCTGCGGCAGGTCGCGCGCGGTGGTGGTGCTGGTGGCCATGCCCAGCGGCTGGAAGATCCGCCGGGTGATGAGCTCGTCCCAGGTCAGGCCGGCGGCGGCAGCCGCCGCCTCACCGGCCGTCAGGAACATGATGTTCTGGTATCCCATCTCGGTCCGGAATCCGGCATTCGGTTCCAGGAATCGCACCCGCCGGATGATTTCGGCCCGGGGGTACTGAGCGGCAATCCAGAGCATGTCACCCCGGCGCCCCAGCCCGCTCCGGTGCGACAGCACGTCGCGGATGGTGATTTCCCGGCTGACATAGGGATCGAACAGCTGGAAGGACGGCAGGTACTTCGTGACCTTGTCATCCCATTTGATCCGGCCGTCGTCCACCAGCATGCCGGTCGCGGCCGCGGTGAAGGATTTGGTGTTGGAGCCGATGGCAAAGAGCGTGTTCGGCGTGACCGGATCGGGCTTCCCCAGCTCCTTCACCCCGAACCCCTTGAGGTATACCACCGAGTCATTCCGGACGACGGCCACGCCCAGGCCCGGGACGTTCCAGTCCTTCATGGCCTGGGTGATGTAGCCGTCGAGTCCTGCCAGCGGATCGGACTGGCGCTGAGCGAGTGCTTCTGAGCCGACGACGGCCAGCAGAGTCACCGCGAGCAGCAGCTTCTTCATTGACATTCCTGTTGTTTGGGTCAGCTACCAGCTGTCGGCTATCAGCTGTCAGATATCAACGGTCTCGACGGCCTACCGGGCCTCGCTCTCCGGGCCCGCATCCCATCAACCGACAGGTGACAACTGACAGCCGATAGCTGATAGCTGATAGCTGAGATCTAGGGATTCTCCGGCCGCCGCCGGAACACCATCGAATCCTGCATCGTGTCTATTCGGGCTACCGACGGATTGCCGTCGCGGTCCAAAGTGAACGTCAGGTCCATCTTGCCGAACGCCCGGTCGCGCCAGACGAGCCTGAAGCTGTCGTACTGCCAGTGCTCCAGCACGCCGCCGGCGCCGTGGGGTCCCAGGTCGGCCACCAGCCGGTCACCCTCGAGCCGGATCACCAGGTCGCCATAAAGCGAATCGGCGTAGACCCCGGCGTAGACGCTGAGCGGCCGGCTGGGCCTGGTGTTGGCGGCGCGGGACGCCAGCCGCACCTTCTCCCGGCTCTGCTGCATCTCCATGGCCCGCTTGAACTGCGCCAGCATGATCGCGTTCCAGTCGCGGGACGAGCCGGTCAGGTAGGAGTCGAGGATCCGGTACACGATCCCGGGTCCGACGGAGTGATTGTCGCCGTTGGTCAGAATCATGATCCCCAGCTTCTCTTCCGGGACCAGGTACATCCACGACAACATGCCGTCGATGCCGCCGGAGTGGGACATCATCTTCCGGCCGTGGTAATCGCTCAGTCCCCACCCCAGCCCGTACGCCCGGAAGTGGACCGAGGGGAACAGCGTGTCGGGCGGCACCGGGAGAATGGTATGGGGCGTCGTGATGACGCCGAGGGTGGCGGGCTTGAGCAGCTGCTTGCCTTCGAACGTGCCGCCGGCGTTGATGAACCGGAGATAGCGGCTCATCTCCATCACGCTCGAGTTGATCGAGCCGGCGGGCGCGATGTTATCGATGTTCCGCCAGGGAATGACCGTCAGCACGCCTCCCGGGGACGGGCTGGCGGGGGCCCGCAGACCGGGAGCACTGTCGCGCATGCTGTGCGGCTGGGCCACATCGGTATCGCGGGCCAGGTCGCGGACCGAGGTGTTGCTGCGGGTCATGCCGAGCGGACGCAGCACCCGCTGAGTCACGAGCTCATCCCAGGTGGCGCCGGCCGCCGCCCCGGCAGCCTCGCCCGCCGCCAGGAACATGATGTTCTGGTAGCCCATCTCGGTGCGGAAGCCGGCGTTCGGTTCCAGGAACCGGATCCGGCGCAGCACCTCGGCCCGGGGATATCCGGCCACGATCCACAGCAGGTCGGCCCGGCGCCCCAGTCCCGACCGGTGCGAGAGCACGTCCCGGATGGTCAGCTCCCGCGTCACGTACGGATCGTAGAGCTGGAAGCCGGGGAGGAACTTCGTGACCCTGTCGTCCCACCGCATCTTGCCTTCGTCGACCAGCATGCCGATCGCGGCCGCGGTGAACGATTTGCTGTTGGACCCGATGGCAAACAGCGTGTTGGGCGTGACCGGATCGGCCTTCCCCAGCTCCCGGACGCCGAAGCCTTTCGCGAAGACGATCGAATCGCCCTTGACGACGGCGATGCTGAGCCCGGGGACATTCCAGTCCTTGACCGCCCCGGTGATGTAGCCATCGAGTCCGGCGAGTGGATCGGACTTGTGTTGCGCCTCCGCGGGCGAGAAGACCAGCAGCATCGGAACGACGGTCAGCAGAAGCGACCTCGGCATGGACGACCCCCGCCGGTTTACGACAGGTGGCTGACGCAGCCGGGCGACCAACGACCAGTGACTCACGACTTCTCCACCTTTCTCGCGCCCCAGATCCGGGAGAGCACCCGCTTGAAGTTCCCGCCCAGGACCCCGAGGATTTCGTCGTCCGAGTACTTCCGGCGGATCAGGCCCTCGGTCAGGTCGTACATCCGCTTGGGATGGTCCAGTCCCTCCACGTCGATCTTGTCGCGGAAGCCGTAGGACCCCTTGTACCCGGCCCGGAGCCGGCGGTTGAGCTCGGGCGGCATGTCGTCATAGCCATCGAGATCGATGTCGCTGCCCACCCCCAGGTGCTCTGAGCCCACCAGCTTGCGGACGTGATCGAAGTGGTCGAGTACATGCTCTACCGTGGTGGGCTCATCCACCTTCACGAACATGCGGACACCGGTAATGCCCATGACGCCACCTTTGGCGGCCATGGCGCGAATGGCCTCGTCGGTCTTGCAGCGGGGATGGCCCGGCGCCAGCGCCCGGCAGTTCGAGTGGGTAATCAGCACCGGAACACTGGAGGCCTCGAACGCGTCGAGCGTGGTGCGATCGCCCGAGTGGGAGACATCGACCGCCATGCCGACCTGGTTCATCCGCTCCACGATCCGGACGCCGTAATCGCTGAGCCCGTCGTCCCGCCGCTCGGTTGAGCCGTTGCCGATCCAGTTGCGGGAATTGTAGGTGAGCTGCGAAACCCGCTGGCCCAGGTTGAAGAAGGTGTCAACCTGCTCAGGCCGCTGGAAATGGTCGGAGTTCTGGAGCCCGAGCAGGATGCCGATCTTGCCGGAGCCCCTGACCCGGTCGAAGTCGGCCGCGGAATCGATCCGCATCATCACCTGGTCATTGCCGGCGATCAGCCCGTTCCACTGACCGAAGAACTGGAGCGACTGGTTGTAAGCATCCGGACCACCGTTGCCGACGGCAATGTGGAACAC
>DASTEX010000346.1:0-9397 GCA_035709185.1 Gemmatimonadales bacterium | reverse complement strand
AGAGAGCCGGTCATTCCCGGCTGTACCACCAGCCGGACGCCGGTCTGGAGCCGCATGACCGCGTGCTTGGCGCGACGGGATACCTCTTCCACCTGAGCGCCCCGCAGCGCCCGCAGCAGTCCCCGCCGCGTCACCCCGCGGAGTACGTCGTCGTGCGACAGTCTGGCTGAGAGAATCCTGCGGCCGGTGAGCACCGGCTGCAGGTCGCGCACGATGGTCTCGACCTCGGGGAGCTCCGGCACACTCTAATACTAGTCACTAGTCACTGGTCACTAGTCACGAGCCGATGGTCGCCGGCCTGATGCCTGCCGACCGGGGATCAGCGAATAACGAGTCGTTCCTTGCCCTCGATCCGGGCCTGCTCCCGCCAGCCGATATCGCGGCGAAAGTGTTTTCCCTCGAACGAAATGCGCTCCGCCGCCTCGCGGCTTGCCGCCCGCGCCTCGGCGAAGCTTTCGCGCACGGCGGTGAGGGCCAGCACCCGACCCCCCGCGGTCCGAAGGGCCCCATCCTGGTCCCGCCGAGTGCCCGCATGAAAGACCAGCACATCATCCAGGCTGGCGGGAATCCGGATCAGCGCGTCCCGCTCCGGCCGGTCGGGGTAACCGCGGGCTGCCAGGACAGTGGTGACCGAAGCGAGCTGCTTGAGTCGAAGGGCCGGCAGGGCGGTGCCGTCGGCGGCACTCCACATCGCCTCGGCCAGTCCGTCGTCGATCAGCGGCAGGACGGCCTGAGTCTCGGGATCTCCCAGGCGGCAGTTGAACTCGATCACGTTCAGGCTGCCGTCCGGACCGATCATCAGCCCGGCGTACAGCACGCCCCTGAACGGCGCACCGATGCGATCCATTTCAGCCAGCGTCGGCAGCAGCACCTCGGTCTCTACCCGCGCGAGCAGCTCCGGCGTGGCGAACGCAACCGGCGCATACGCGCCCATCCCGCCGGTATTGGGACCCTGGTCGCCTTCGAGGAGCCGCTTGTGATCCTGCGCCGCAGGCAACAACCGCACCTCCCGGCCGTTCGTCAGGGCCAGGACCGACAGCTCTTCCCCCGCGAGGAAGTCCTCGATCACGACGGTGTGTCCCGCATCCCCGAAGGCATTCTCCCTCAGCATGGCGCGAAGCGCCTGCCGGGCTTCCGCCCGGGTGGCACAGACCACCGCTCCCTTGCCGGCCGCCAGGCCCGAGGCTTTGACCACCAGCGGCTCGGTGTGCGCGTCGATGTAGCGGAGCGCGGGCTCTGCCTCGGTAAACGTCGCGCTGGCGGCGGTGGGGACCCCGGCCGCGCGCATGACCTCCTTGGCGAAGGCCTTGGAGGATTCGATCCGGGCCGCGGACGCGAGCGGACCGAGCACCCGGCGGCCGCGCCCGCGCAGGTAATCGGCCAGGCCGCGGGCCAGAGGCACCTCGGGACCAACCACCGTCAGATCGATGTTGAACTCGTCGGCGAGGGCCGACAGGAGGGCGGGATCGGTGGGATCCCCCGCTACCGGGAGATTGGTCGCGATCTCGGAGGTGCCCGGATTTCCGGGGGCACAGAAGATCTCGCCGTCGGGCCGGTCACGTCGGAGCGCCCAGCAGAGGGCATGTTCCCGACCGCCGGCCCCGACGACGAGCAACCTCACTGCTGCTGGGCCTTCTTGAAGGCCTCCCCCGCCTTCTCGGCCGCCTTGCGGGCGGCGCTGGCGACCTTGGACGCCACGTCGCGGACCTCCGACGCATAGTGGTCTTTGGCGTCTCGCAGGTCTTCGCCCAGGGACCGGGCGCGGTCCTCGCCCCGGCGGACATACTCCCCGCGGAGGATCCGCTCGTAGGCGCCACTGGAGACCCACTGCTGCAGTTCCGCGGCGCGGACCGTATGCATGGGGTGAGTGAGCGCCAGCGTATTCAGGATCTTGTAGACCAGGTCCAGCCCTTCGTTGGTGTGGAGATACTCGTTGGCCTGGGCCATGAAGGGATCGAGGTGCATCGGGCCGGCCGGGTGCGCCCCGCGCGGGCCGCCGGCCATCTTCATGAACAGCTGCTGCGAGGCCATCACGTCCTGGCTGCCTAACAGCCCGGCCCGGTCGGCCGAGAGCTCCGACTTGCGGGACCACTCGAGGATGGCCAGCCGGATCGGCAGCAGCGCAATGCCCGCCAGGAACGGCAGCGCCCCCAGGCTCACGTTCAGCAGGATCTCGGCGATGGTGCGATACAGCGCATGCCCGCTGACGACATGACCCATTTCGTGAGACAGCAGGACCCGCAGCTCGTCTTCGTTCAGCAGCTCGAGAGCGGCCGAGTGGACCACGATGAAGGGATTGTCGACACCGTACGCGCCGGCGTTGAACACCGGGGTCTGGGAGACGAACAGCTCGGGTACGACCGGCCAGTCGAACGTGGTGCAGACTTCCACGTGGAGCGCATGCGCGTGGGGGAACTGGTCGGGACCGCACCGCACCGCGTTGCCCTGGAAGAGCAGGTTGATGCCCCGCTCGCCGCCCAGGATTGCGATGATCTTCCGTACCACGTCGTCGAATCCGGGAACCGCCCGCAGCGCCTGGAGGGCCGCCCGGTCGGCCGGGTGCTCCCACGAGACCCCCGCGATCTGGGGCAGGGCGATCCTGGGGCGCTGTGCCGGAACGTTAGCCATATGATTGTCCGCCTTTCGGTTATCGCCCTAGGTACGAATTCACCGAACCGAATGTTTCAAAAAGCGACTGAGGTGGGACATTCGGCACGCGGCACCAGGCACCGCACCCGGCACCAGGCACCGCACTCGGCACCAGGCACCGCACCCGGCACTGGGCACCGCACCCGGCACTCGGCACCGAACCCGGCACCAGGTACCCGGCACTCGGCACTCGTCAGTCATCCGCCATCGCCTGTTCCAGGTCGGTCAGCAGGTCGGTCACGTCCTCGATCCCAACGGACAACCTCACCAGGCTGTCGGTCAGGCCCATCTGCAGACGGAGGTCGCGCGGAACCGACGCGTGGGTCTGCGACGCGGGGTGTCCGATCAGGCTTTCCACCCCTCCCAGCGATTCGGCCAGCTTGAAGATGCGCACCCGGCTGACGATCCGGCGGGCGTACTCCATGTCGCCGACATCGAAGGAAATCATACCGCCGAAGCCCGACATCTGCCGCGCGGCCAGCGCGTGCTGCGGATGAGAAGGGAGCCCGGGGTAATACACCTTTTTCGCCCGGGGGTGGGCGCTCACCCAGTCGGCCACCCGCCGTCCGCTGGTGTCGTGCTGGCGCATGCGGAGAGGCAGCGTTTTGATGCCCCGGAGCGCCAGCCAGCAATCCATCGGACCCGGCACCGCCCCGGCCGCGTTCTGCAGAAAGCCGAGCCGCTCCGCCAGGTCTTCCCGCACGGTGACCAGCATGCCGCCCACCATGTCGCTGTGCCCGTTGAGATACTTGGTGGTCGAGTGCAGGACGATGTCGGCGCCGGACTCGATGGGCCGCTGAAACACCGGAGTGGCAAAGGTGTTGTCCACCACGAACAGGAGGCCCCGCGCCTGGGTCAGGTCGCCCACCGCGGCGAGGTCGGTGATGAACATCATCGGGTTGGTCGGGGTCTCGCAGTACACCATGCGGGTAGCGGACGTGATGGCGCGCTCGAGATTGCCCAGGTCGCGCATGTCGACGAAGGAAAACGTCAGTCCGAACCGGCCGTACACCTGCTCCATCAGGCGGTGGGAGCCGCCGTAGACGTTGCTGCCGCAGACCACGTGATCGCCGGCCTTGAGCAGCTTGAGCACGGCATCGAGCGCCGCCAGCCCGGAGCCGAACGCAAAGCCGTGCTGGCCGCCTTCCAGGCTGGCCACGTTCCGTTCCAGTACCTGGCGGGTGGGATTGTGGGTCCGGCCGTATTCGTACCCCTTGTGCCGTCCCAGACCTTCCTGCTCATACGTGGAGGTCTGGTAAATGGCCGGCATGATGGCCCCGGCCAGAGGATCGGCGATATGCCCGGCATGGACGGCCCGGGTCGCGAGCCCCTGGGCCAGATCGGTATCGAGAATGCGCGTCATGGTTGGATCGAAGACAGTCGAAGACAGTCGAAGATAGTCGAAGACGGGGGCGGACGCGGGGCCCGGTCATTGCATGTGATTGAGGGAAACCAGTCAGCCGAATTAGGTTATCGCCGTGTCCCAACCCCTCAGTCTGGAGTCACCGGCCGGCAGTGTAAGTGGTTCTGCGCGCTGCCTCGTGGTCGATGACGACCCCCTGGTTCGCCGGACCCTGGCCCGGGTGCTCTGCGGCCAGGGCATGGCCCCGGTCGAGGTGGAATCCGCATCGCAGGCTCTCGAA
This sequence comes from Gemmatimonadales bacterium, assembly GCA_035709185.1. Taxonomy (GTDB): domain Bacteria; phylum Gemmatimonadota; class Gemmatimonadetes; order Gemmatimonadales; family GWC2-71-9; genus SZUA-320. The sequence continues at coordinate 5,105 of DASTEX010000346.1, read as the reverse complement.
TTGCTCAAGCGTGAGGGCGCGGTCCCCCTGGTCATCACCGATATCTACATGCCGGGGATGAACGGCATCGCGCTGCTGCGCGAGATCCGGCGTCGCTGGCCTGATACTGCGGTGCTGGTCATCACCGGCGTGGCGGAGGTGAGTACCGCCATCGAATGCCTGCAGCAGGGTGCCCTCGACTACCTGGCCAAACCGGTCCAGCTGGAGGAAGTGCGGGCCCGGATTCATCAGGCGCTGGAGCGGCACCGGCTGGCGCTGGAGAACCGGTATCTGCAGCAGAGTTACCAGGAACGACTGGAGATCCAGCTGCGGGAGCTGGTCCGGCGCAACCAGGAGATGTTCCTGGGCCAGGTCCAGATGGCGGTGCAGATGCTGGAGAAGAAAGACGTCTACACTCGGGGCCATTCGGGACGGGTGGCCGTGTATGCGGTCAGGACGGCGGTGCAGATGGGATTCACCGGCGGGGTGCTCGACCAGATCAGGCTGGGAGGCGAGTTGCACGATATCGGCAAGATCGGCACCCGTGATGACGTGCTCAACAAACCCGGTCCGCTGACACCGGAAGAATTCGAAGAAATCAAGAAACACGTGGTGGCCGGGGAGGAGATTCTCGAGCCGCTCAGGCGGGACCATCCGCTGGTGCTCGATATCGTGCGGCATCACCATGAGCGGCTGGACGGCAGCGGATTTCCCGACCACCTCCACGGTGATTCCATTCCGCTGGTGGCGCGGGTCGTTGCGGTGGCCGATGCCTTCGATGCCATGACCACCAGCCGGGCCTATCGTCCTCCGCGCGAGCGCGCCGATGCGATGGCCGAGCTGGCCCGCTGCTCGGGATCACTGTTCGATCCCAGCGTCGTCCGCGCGTTCCAGCGGGTGATGACGGAAGCGGCATGACGCGCACCGCCGCCCCGCATGAGTGATACCCTGATCGTGTCGGTCTCCGGTATGCGGGGTCACGTGGGCACGGACCTCACGCCGGAGCTGGTGGCACGGTACGCCGGCGCGCTCGGTGCATGGGCCGCCGAGCACGGACGTCCCCTCGTCGTGCTCGGTCGAGACGCTCGCACCAGCGGTCCCATGTTTGCGCGTGCCGCTGCCGCCGGACTCCAGTCCGTCGGCTGCGACGTCATCGACATCGGCGTCGTTCCCACGCCCACCACCCAGCTCGCGGTAGAGCACCACCACGCCGGCGCCGGTCTGATGCTGAGCGCGTCCCACAATCCGATCGAGTGGAACGCGCTCAAGTTCATCGGACCCGACGGCGTCTTTCTCGACGCGGCGGCGGGCAGCCGGGTGCGACAGATTGCGGAGGCCGGCCCTCCCCGCGCGGGATGGGACGGCGTGGGGGCGGTCCGGGAGGATCCCCACGCCGTCGAGCGGCATCTCGAGCTGGTGTTGCAGCTGCCGTACATCGATGTGGCCGCGATCCGGGCGCGGCGCCCCCACGTGGCGCTCGATTGCGTGCGCGGCGCCGGCGGGGTGGCCATCCCGCCCCTGCTCGAACGGTTAGGCTGCCGGGTCACCGCCATTCACCTCGAGCCCGACGGCCGCTTCCCTCACGAACCGGAGCCGATTCCCGAAAACCTGGCCGAGCTGGGCGACCTGGTGCGCAGCAGCGGCGCCGATATCGGCATGGCCGTGGATCCGGACGTCGACCGTCTGGCCCTGGTGGATGAGACCGGCCGGCCGATAGGGGAGGATTACACACTGGCTTTCGCCGTCCGGGCGGTGCTGGGCCAGGCGCGCGGCAACGGGTTCAAGGATCGGCCCCCGACGGTGGTCGCAAACCTTTCAACTTCGCTCGTTGTGTAGGACGCGGCCAAAGCCCACGGTGCCCGATTTGTGCGCGCCCCGGTGGGCGAGGCGAACGTCGCAGCCGCCATCAGGGCCGAGAACGCCCTGATTGGCGGTGAAGGGAACGGCGGAGTCATCCTCCCGGCCCTTCATATCGGCCGCGACGCCCCATTAGGGGTGGCCCTTGTCTTGCAGTATTTTACGTCACATCACGCCCCCGTCTCGGCGCTGGTAAAGGCCTCCCCGGGGTATCGGATTGTGAAGGCCAAGGCCCCCCGGGGAGCGGACCTGCCGGCGCTCTATAGCCGGCTCCGGGAGCGGTTCAGCGACGCGGGCGTGGACGATCGGGACGGACTCCGACTGGCCTGGTCGGATCGGTGGGTCCATGTGCGACCGTCCGGCACCGAACCGATCATCCGGTTGATCGCCGAGGCCCCAACGGACACGGACGCGGAGCAGTTGATCGCCGCGTGCCGGGTCCTGCTTCAATGAGGTAGTACCGCCATGTGTGGAATCGTCGGTTACGTCGGTCCTCGTCCGGCAGCAGACATCCTCCTGGAAGGGTTACGCCGGTTGGAGTACCGGGGATACGACTCCGCCGGTCTCGCGATCATCAACGGCGGAGGCGTCAAGCTGCGGAAGGCGGCCGGGAAGCTCTCCGTGCTGCGCGATCAGCTCAAGGACGACAAGCCCGAAGGCACGGTCGGCATCGGCCACACCCGCTGGGCCACCCACGGCGCGCCGACGACGCCCAACGCCCACCCCCACCTCGACAAGTCCGGCCGGATCGCGCTGATCCACAACGGCATCATCGAGAACGCGACGGCCATCCGCACCCTGCTGCTCAAGCGGGGGCACCAGTTCACCTCCGAGACCGACACCGAGGTTCTGGCCCATCTGATCGGCGAGTACTACCAGGGTTCCCTGGAGGAAGCGGTCGCCTCGGCGCTGCGCGATGTGCAGGGTGCCTACGGCATCGCCTGCGTCTCGGCCGACGAGCCCAACCTGGTGGTGGCGGCCCGGAACGGGTCGCCGCTGCTGGTGGGCGTGGGGGAGCACGAGTATTTCATCGCCTCCGACGCGTCCGCCATCCTGGAGCACACCCGGTCGGTCATCTACCTCGATGACGGCGAAATGGCGGTCCTCACCCGCGACGGGTACCGGATCCGCAACCTGGTGCAGGAGAGGATCGAGAAGCCGGTCAATCAGATCGAGTGGGACCTCGCCACCATCGAACGGGGCGGGTATTCCCACTTCATGCTCAAGGAAATCTTCGAGCAGCCCGAGAGCGTGGCGAATACCCTCCGGGGACACCTGCTGGAAGAGGAAGGCAACGCCAAGGTCCGGGGCCTCAATCTGAGCGATGAGCAGCTCAAGGGCTTCAACCGGGTGGTGATCACCGCCTGCGGAACCTCATGGCACGCCGGCCTGATCGGCGAATACATGCTGGAAGAAATGGCGCGGATTCCGGTCGAGGTGGAATACGCCTCGGAGCTCCGGTATCGCAATCCGGTCCTGGACGAGCGGACCCTGGTGATCGCCATTTCCCAGTCAGGTGAGACGGCGGACACGCTGGCCGCCGTGCGCGAAGCCAAGCGTCGCGGGGCGCGGACGGTCGGCCTGGTGAATGTGGTGGGCTCGAGCATCGCCCGTGAAGTGAGCGGCGGTCTGTACCTGCACGCCGGTCCCGAAGTCGGGGTGGCGAGCACCAAGGCGTTCACCAGTCAGGTGACCGCGCTGGCGCTGGTGGCGCTCCGGATGGCCCGGCTCCGGAGCGTGAGCATCATCCAGGGCCGGCAGTTCGTCGAAGCCCTCCGCCGGCTGCCCGAACTGCTGCGGCAGGTACTCGCCCGGGCCGACGAGATCGAGAAGCTGGCTGACATGTTCGACGGGGTGCACAACGCGCTGTACCTGGGCCGGGGCGTCAACTTCCCGGTGGCGCTGGAAGGCTCGCTCAAGCTCAAGGAAATCTCCTACATTCACGCCGAGGGCTACCCCGCGGCCGAGATGAAGCACGGGCCCATTGCGCTGATCGACGAGAACATGCCGGTGGTCTTCATTGCGCCCAAGGACGCGGTGCACTCGAAGATCATGTCCAATGTGGAAGAGGTGAAGGCGCGGGGCGGGCGGGTGATTGCCCTGGTGTCCGAGGGTGACGCCGAGATCGGCCGGCTGGCCGACACCACGTTCCCGATCCCGGTCACCCACGACCTGCTCACCCCGATCCTCAACAGCGTCCCCTTGCAGCTGCTGGCCTACCACGTCGCAGTCCGGCGGGGCTGCAATGTGGACCAGCCGAGGAACCTCGCCAAGTCGGTTACCGTCGAATAGTCGAAGACAGTCGAAGACAGTCGAAGACATTCGAAGGCGGTCGAAGGCGACAGTCACCTTCTTCGACCGTCTTCGACTATCTTCGACCGTCTTCGTCTATGAGCCGATGCGCGTCGTCCTCCAACGAGTCTCCCAGGCCTCAGTAACCATCGATGGCCGGATGGCCGGGTCCATCGACCAGGGCTTCTGTCTGCTGGTCGGATTCACCGGAACCGACACCCCGGAGCAGGTCCGATGGATGGCCGACAAGGTGGCGGGGCTCCGGGTCTTCGGCGACGCCGAGGGAAAGATGAACCTGGCGCTGGCCGACGTGGGCGGTGACGTGCTGGTCGTGTCCCAGTTCACGCTCTACGGCGACACGGAGAAGGGCCGCCGTCCCAGCTTCATCGCCGCGGCCCGGCCGGAGACCGCGATTCCGCTCTACCAGGCCTTCATCGCCGAGCTGCGCGGAAGAGGATTGCGGGTGGAGACCGGCGAGTTCGGGGCCATGATGCAGGTGGCGCTGATCAACGATGGACCGGTGACGCTCATACTGGAGCGTGAGCCGTGAGCCGTTAGCCGTTAGCCGACCCAATGACTGCGCATCCGATCGTCCTCGCTTCCCGCTCGCCCCGCCGCCGGCAGCTGCTCGAGATGCTGGGCTTGCCCGTCATCGTGGCCGCGGCCGACGTCCAGGAAATCCGCCTGCCGCGCGAGTCCCCCTCCGCCTACGCCCGCCGGCTGGCCCGCGACAAGGCGCGCGCGGTGCCGGGCGCCCTGGTGCTGGGCGCCGATACCATCGTGGTGGTGGATGACGACGTGCTGGAAAAGCCGGAGGACGCGGAACACGCCCTGGCGATGCTGCGCCGGTTACAGGGCCGGCGGCATGACGTGGTCACTTCGGTCTGCCTCATCGCCGGCGGGACCGTCCAGGAAGCCCAGGATGTAACCGCGGTGTACTTCCGGCCGGCCGACGACGCGATGCTTCGGGCCTACAT
>DASTEX010000345.1:0-3957 GCA_035709185.1 Gemmatimonadales bacterium | reverse complement strand
CGCGCCTCGAGGGTGGCCGAGTGGACGTGGCCCGCTGAGATGGTTTTCGGGTTGAGGCGGAGGGTGCCCACCAGCCGCTCCCGCAGGTAGGTGTGCAGAAACGGTCCCAACGTAGAGGCGTCGGTGCCGTTCCCCGCCAGGACGATACCGTGCACCGGCTGCTTCCGGTCGAGCTGGAACAGGGCCTCGGCCACCGCGGTCAGGTGGCGCTGCTTCTCGTTCCGGATCCGGTTGTGCCAGCCGTGCTCACCCTGCCCCGGCGCACCGTGACGATCGGGATGGAACTTGCCGCCGCGGGTGGCGTCAGCGTGAACCCCCATCACTTCCCTGGCGTTGAAGGCGGTGACCTCGAAGATCCGGGCCTTGGTCCGGTCGAGCACCACGGTGAGCAGCCGTCCGACTTCGTCTTCCGCACCCAGCAGCTCGCGCACCAGCGGCGTGCGATCGACCACCAGCCGGGAACGGTGCACCGCCGGCAGCGGAATCCGCTCGAACAGTCCCATGCCGCTGGACGCGAATACGGCAATGCCCTGCGTGCCCGGCAGCGATGAGGTTCGCTCCAGGTCGCGGTAGATCAGCGCCATGTCCTTCTCGACCGCCTCCCGTTCCCGGTCGGTGAAGCCCAGCCCCGGCAGCTTCTCCTGGACGCCGCGGATCCGGTTCTTGAGCTTGATCAGGTATTTCCCGCGGGCGCGGTCGCGGGGCTCCAGCTTGAGATAGCAACTGACGATGGGATGTCGGCTGTTGCGGATGCGGGTCAGGCGCTGCAACTGCTGGTTGACCGACGTCAGGCTCATGGCTTCCTCTCAACGGGTCGCGAGTCGCTGGTCGCGAGTCGCGAGAAAACCACCCCTCTCTCCCGCCGCAGCATAGCCGCATCACGTTGATATTTCAAGCTTTACGCGACGGTATCCGATGCGCGAAACGGACTTCTCGGTGTAGATTATGGGGATGACTGCCAGCCGACTCGCGCCCCGCGACTCGAGACCGGTGACCGCCAGCGACCGTTACCGTCCGGTCCATCACGTCCGGATCGTGACCGCGGCCTCGCTGTTCGACGGCCACGACGCCGCCATCAACATCATGCGGCGGCTGCTTCAGGCCTCCGGCGCCGAGGTGATTCACCTGGGGCACAACCGCTCGGCGTCCGAAATCGTCGAGTGCGCCATCCAGGAGGACGCCCAGGGCATCGCCGTGACGTCGTATCAGGGCGGACACCTCGAGTTCTTCAAATACATGTACGATCTCCTCCGGGAGCGCGGCGCCGGGGTGAAGATCTTCGGCGGCGGCGGCGGCACCATTCTGCCGGCGGAGGTGGAGGAGCTGCACCGCTACGGCATCGCCCGGATCTACACCCCGGACGACGGGCGGGCGATGGGACTGCAGGGCATGATCGACGACGTGGTTCGTCAGTGCGACTTCCCCACCCGCGAGCCGGAGCTCGACGGACACATCGGCCGGCTGTCGGCCTTCGACCACAAGACCATCGCGGCGCTGATCACGCTGGCGGAAAACCATCCCGATCTGGTGGAGCCGATCCGGGAGCAGCTGCGTCCCATCGTGGTGGAGCGCCGGACCCCGGTCCTGGGCGTGACCGGAACCGGCGGCGCCGGGAAGTCGTCCCTGGTGGATGAGCTGGTGCGGCGGTTCCTGGTGGATTTCCCCGACCGGACGGTGGCGATCGTCTCGGTGGATCCCTCCAAGCGCCGCACCGGCGGGGCCCTGCTGGGCGACCGGATCCGGATGAACTCGATCTTCACGCCCCGGGTCTACATGCGGTCGCTGGCGACCCGGCAGTCGAACCTGGCGCTCTCGCGGCACGTGCAGGATGCGATCGACATCTGCAAGGCGGCGGGCTTCGACCTGATCATCGTGGAGACCTCGGGCATCGGCCAGTCGGACACCGAGATCACCGAGCACGCCGACGTCTCGCTCTATGTGATGACGGCGGATTACGGGGCGGCGACCCAGCTGGAGAAGATCGACATGCTGGATTTCGCCGACCTGATCGCCATCAACAAGTTCGACAAGCGGGGCTCGCTCGACGCCCTGCGCGACGTGCGCAAGCAATACCGGCGGAACCACAACCGGTTCGAAGACCCGGAAGACAAGCTCCCCATCATCGGGACCATTGCGTCGCAGTTCAACGATCCGGGCATGAACGCGCTCTACCGCCTGACGATGGACACCATCGCCACGCGCACCGGAGCGCCGCTCGGGGGCGAAGCTTCGGCCCACGCCCGGCTCACGGCCGATCGGACCGCGATCATCCCGCCGGAGCGCACGCGCTACCTGGCGGAAATCGCCGATGTGGTGGACCAGGAAGACGGCTTCGTGGCCGACCAGGCGGCCCTGGCCCGCCGACTCTACCAGCTGCACGGCGCCATTGGCGCGCTCCGCGGCACTCCCGATGGTGCTGGAGCGTCGGAGATCGTGCCGGACCTGGCGCCGGCCGAGGAGCAACCCGAATCGGTGCGCTCACTGGTCGCCGAGTACCGGAAGACGCTCGAACGGCTCGATCCGGGGTGTCGGAGCCTGCTGGCCGGCTGGCCCGAAGTGGTGAAACGCTACCGCGCGCCGACCTACCAGTACCGGGTCCGGGACCGGGTGCTGGAGCAGCCGCTCTACACCGAGACGCTCTCGCATTTGCGGATCCCGCGGGTGAGCCTGCCGCGGTTCCACGACTGGGGCGACCTGCTGGTATGGCTGCTGCGGGAGAATGTTCCCGGCGAGTATCCCTACACCGGCGGCTCGTTCCCGCTCAAGCGGGAGAACGAAGACCCGGCCCGCCAGTTCGCCGGCGAGGGCGGCCCCGAACGGACCAACCGGCGGTTCCATTACCTCTCGCGAGGCATGCCGGCCAAGCGGCTCTCGACCGCGTTCGACTCGGTCACGCTCTACGGCGAGGATCCGGCCCGCCGGCCCGACATCTACGGCAAGATCGGCAACAGCGGCGTCAGCATCGCGACGGTGGACGACGCCAAGAAGCTCTACAGCGGCTTCGATCTCTGCGATCCGGCCACGTCGGTCAGCATGACGATCAACGGCCCGGCGCCGATGCTGCTGGGCTTCTTCTTCAACGCGGCGATCGACCAGGCCTGCGAGCGCTGGATCCACTCCCAGGGGCTCGCGGAGCAGACCGGGCGCAGGATTGACGAGCTGTACCGCTCCCGCGGAATGGGGCGTCCGCGCTACCAGGGCGAGCTGCCGTCCGGCAGCGACGGGCTGGGCCTGCTGCTCCTCGGCGTGTCGGGCGACCAGGTGCTGCCGCGCGAGGAATACGAGCGGATCAAGACGGCGACGCTGTCGCTGGTTCGGGGGACGGTGCAGGCCGATATTCTCAAGGAAGACCAGGCCCAGAACACCTGCATCTTCTCCACCGAGTTCGCCCTCCGGATGATGGGCGACATCCAGCGGTATTTCATCGACTGGAACGTCCGAAACTTCTACTCGGTCTCGATCTCCGGCTACCACATCGCCGAGGCCGGAGCCAACCCGATTACGCAGCTGGCGTTCACCCTGGCGAACGGCTTCACCTTCGTAGAGTACTACCTGTCGCGCGGGATGAAGACCGACGACTTCGCTCCCAACCTGTCGTTCTTCTTCTCCAACGGCATGGACCCGGAGTACTCGGTGATCGGACGGGTGGCGCGCCGGATCTGGGCCCGGGCCATGAAGCATCTCTACGGCGGCAACGACCGGTCCCAGAAACTCAAGTACCACATCCAGACGTCGGGCCGGAGCCTGCACGCCCAGGAGATCGCGTTCAACGACATCCGGACCACGCTCCAGGCGCTCACCGCCATCTACGACAACTGCAATTCGCTCCACACCAACGCCTACGACGAGGCGATCACCACACCGACCGAGGAGAGCGTGCGCCGGGCGGTGGCGATCCAGCTCATCATCAACCAGGAGCTCGGCCTGGCGAAGAACGAGAACCCCCTCCAGGGCTCG
>DASTEX010000344.1:0-3009 GCA_035709185.1 Gemmatimonadales bacterium | reverse complement strand
ACTCCACCGAGCTGTTCATGGAGTATCCGGGACTGGTCGTGGGGCAGCCCGCCAAGTTCAACGTGCACCTGACCGACCTGACGGACTTCGCCCCGCTCAGATCGGGGAAGGTCTCCTTCCGGTTCGTTCCCGAGGGAGGAGGCGAAGGGTTCACAGTGGTGCAGGAAGCACCGCGCGCTCCGGGCATCTATGGCCCCTCTCCGGAGTTTCCTCGGCCGGGGGTCTGGAACCTGACCATCACCGTCGAGAGCCCCCACGCGCGCGACGTGATCCCGGTACCCGGGCTGCGGGCCTACACCACGGCAGCCGAAATCCCGCCGGAAAGTGGAGGCAACGGCGGAGGAGTCGCGTTTCTCAAGGAACAGCAGTGGAAGACCGACGGTTTTCGTTCTGCGTTCGTTCAGCAGGACTCGGTGATGGAGTCCTTCGAAGTGACCGGGCGGGTGGTTCCCGCGGGAGGCCGCTTTGCCCAGGTCGCGGCGCCGATCGCCGGGCTGGTTGATGCCGGAGGGGCGGGTCGGTGGCCCATTCCGGGACAGCGGGTGGCGCGAGGTCAGGTGCTGGTAACCCTGATTCCTTCGCTGGGTGAGGCGGGGAGCGCGTATGCGGAGGCGCGCGGCGCACTCCGGCAAGCCGAGGAGGAATACGCCCGCGCCAAGCGGCTCTTTGCGGTCGAAGCAGTGCCGGAGCGACGGGTTCACGAGGCCGAGATCCGGCTGCAGGTGGCTCGGGAGGCGCTCGCCGGACTCGCAGGCGGCGGCACGCTTACTCCTGATGGAAGGCTTCCGATCCGCTCCCCGATCTCCGGCGAAGTAACCGCCCGGCATGTGGTCCCCGGCGCCCGGGTCGCGCCGGGCGAAGCCCTGTTTTCCATCGTGGACCCGTCGGTCGTCTGGCTTGCGGTGGACGTCCCGGCCGCGCGGCTGGGCGATGTGCGTCGCGGATCGGGAGCGTTCTTTCGGCTCGAGGGGTCGGAACAGATGCATGAGGCGCGGCGGATGATCTCGCGGGGCAGTGTGGTCGATTCGATGACCCGGACCATCCCGGTGGTGTATGAGACCGCCAACCCGAGCGGGGCGATCGCCATCGGCGCCAACGCGCGCGCGGCCATCAGGTCCGGACGGTGGGTGACCGGGCTCGTGATCCCGGCCTCCGCGGTGCTCGACGAAGACGGTCGGCCCATCGCATATGTCCAGGTTGAAGGAGAGCTGTTCGTGAAGCGGGAGCTCCGGCTGGGCGGGAGAGAAGGAGATCGGGTTCTGGTCCTCGGCGGACTGGCAGCGGGCAACCGGGTGGTCACCGGTGCCGCCTACCAGGTTCGTCTGGCGTCACTCTCTACCAGCGTCCCCGCCGAGGGGCACGAGCATTAGGAGCAGCCCTCCATGCTGAGCAAGCTCATAGCCTGGTCGCTGCAGAACCGGGTGCTGGTCGTGGCCTTTGCAGCGCTGCTGCTGGCGACCGGTACCTGGACTGCTTCCCGGATGCCGGTGGATGTCTTTCCCGACCTCACGGCGCCCACCGTCACGGTATTGACCGAGGCCCACGGCATTGCGCCCGAGGAGGTCGAGGCGCTGGTCACCTTCCCGATCGAGACGGCGGTCAACGGAGCCACCGGTGTGCGGCGGGTCCGTTCGTCAACCGCGCAGGGCATCGCGGTGGTCTGGGTCGAGTTCGAGTGGGGCACGGACATCTTCCGCGATCGACAAATCGTTTCCGAGAAGCTGCAGACCATCGCCGGCCTTCTGCCAACCGGTGTGTCCCCACCGGTGCTGGCGCCCGTGTCATCGGTGATGGGCGAGATCATGATGATCGGGCTCACCGGAACCCAGTCGCCCCAGGAGCTCCGCACCGTGGCGGACTGGACGCTGCGCCGCCGGCTGCTCGCCGTGCCGGGCGTGGCCCAGGTGATTCCCATCGGCGGGGAGGTCCGTCAGTACCAGGTCCTGGCCGATCCGGCACGCATGCTCGGCGCAGGGGTGACCCTGGACGAGGTGGTGGAGGCTGCCCGCGAATCCAACGCGAATGCCCCCGGCGGAGTGTTCATGAACCAAGGGCAGGAGTACGTGGTTCGGAGCATCGGCCGAGCCACCAGTGTCGAGGATATCGCCCTCACGGTGGTAAAGGTCAGGGACGGAGTCCCCATCCTGCTGGGCCAGGTCGCCGACGTGTCATTGGGCGTAGCACCCAAGTACGGCGAGGGGTCGATCAACGCGAAACCCGGCGTGGTCCTGGCGGTGCAGAAGCAGCCCGGCGCCAACACCCTCGAGCTCACCCGCCTGATCGAAGCGGAGTTGGCCGATATCCAGCGGACCCTGCCATCGGGGATGCAGATTCACTCCGAGCTCTTCCGGCAATCGAGTTTTATCCAGCTAGCGATCGCAAACGTGCTCGCCGCGCTCCGCGACGGAGCGATCCTGGTGGTGGTGATCCTGTTCCTCTTCCTGTGGAACTTCCGCGCGACGGCCATTTCGGTGCTGGCCATTCCGCTCTCGCTGGTGGTTGCGGTCTTCGCGATGAAGCTGCTGGGCATCACCATCAATACCATGACCCTGGGCGGGATGGCCATTGCCATCGGGGCCCTGGTGGACGACGCCATCATCGACGTCGAGAACGTGTTCCGCAGGCTCAAGGAGAACCATCACAAGCCACCCCCGGAACGCCAGCCGGCATTCACCGTCGTGCTCGAGGCGTCACAGGAAATCCGGGCCTCGATCGTCAATGCCACCTTGATCATCATGGTGGTGTTCGTGCCGCTGTTTTTTCTGGGCGGCGTGGAGGGTCGGCTGCTCCGGCCCCTGGGATTTGCCTACGTGGTTTCGATTCTGGCTTCGCTCTTGGTAGCGGTGACGGTGACGCCGGTGCTGTGTCTGCTGCTGCTGCCCGATTCGAAAGCGGTGCAACAGGAGCAGGAGAGCCGACTGGTAACCTGGCTCAAGGCCCGCTACGCCAGAACCCTCGAGCGGGTCCTGGCCCATCCCAAAGCGGTCCTGATTACGGCGGGAATCGCCT
>DASTEX010000343.1:0-6079 GCA_035709185.1 Gemmatimonadales bacterium | reverse complement strand
CGACCTGGAGCTGGTGGGTGACTTCGAGTGGAGCGGTCTGATCATCGTCCGCGGCAAAATCAAGATGACCGGTACCGGTAACAAGCTCTCCGGTGCGGTGCTGGCCGAAGGTGTGGACGTCAATACCGGCGGTTCGATCGGCGGTGACGCCACTATTCTGTACTCCAAGTGCGCCATCGAAAACGCGATGTTCGCCGCGGCGACGCCGTCGCCGGTGTCGCGAGGCTGGAGCCAGATTTACTGAGTCGTTGGTCACTGGTCGCTAGTCACTAGAAGGGCGGGCCAGTGCCCGCCCTCCTTTTTGCTCGCGTCGGTTCTTCCGCGTCTCGCGGCTTTCCGATGACGCGGTTTTCGCGGGCTCCTCCAGATTGGGTCATGCGCTCGCGGTCGGGGTTCTCCATCGTCGAAGTAATGGTAGCGGCCGTCGTGCTGCTCCTCGGCCTGGGCCCTGCCGCCATGGCCATTTCGCACGGCATCCGCTGGGGCGTCAAGGGGCGGGCCCGGGCAACCGCCGCCCTGGTCATGCTCGCCCGGGTAGATCAACTGACCATCCTGGCCGGCCAGACGGCGCCCCGGTGTGCTGCGCTGGGAGATGGTTCGGCCCCCGCGGCGGGATATCAGGAACGCTGGACGGTGGGCGGCGGAGACACCCTCAAGACTGTGACCATCGTCGTCACCGTTCCCCTGCCGGGCGGTTGGTTCATTGACTCGGGAACGGTGCGCTTGCGATGTCTCTGAACCCCCGGGGAACGGCGCTGGCGGAGCTGCTGGTGGCGGCGGTGCTCACTGCGGCAGTGATGACGGCGGCGCTCGATGCGCTGGCCTTTCTGCAGAGGAGCGTCACCCGCCAGGCGTCGCGGACCACCAGCGCGCAGACCTTGCGGGCGGCTGCCCAGCTCTTCTCGTCCGAGCTCCGTGATCTATCGCCGCCCGCCGGTGACCTGATGGCGATGTCACCCAACTCGATCGTCTATCGCGCCGTCCGCGGCACCGGCATCGGCTGCGCTACCAGTCTGGACGGGTTGCATCTCCTGGCCGGTTCCTTCCGCGCGCTCCGGCTGCCGGGTCCGGGTCGCGACTCGCTTCTGATGGTCCGGCCCGGGATAGCTGCCCCGGTCAGTGCCGCCGTCACGGGTGATTCGCGGCCCGGTGTCTGTCCCGATGGCCGGCCCGCCCTGGTGGTGCCGTACGCCGCCGTTCCCGATCCGCTCTCCGGAGTGACTTGGCCGGCGATGGTGTGGCTGACGGAAGTCATGGAGATCCGCGCCTATCAGAGCGGCGCCGAATGGTGGCTGGGCCTGCGTTCCCTCGGCGCCGGTGAAGTCATCCAGCCGGCCCTCGGACCGCTGGCATCCAATGGCCTGGTGGTTACCGCACTGGATTCGTCCGGCGCCAGCACCGGCATACTCGCCGATGTGCGCCGGCTCGAGATCCTGCTGCGGCTGGCCTCGGCTGACTCCCTGCAGACCACCGTTCCGTTCGCGGGAGGGTGGCCATGAGATCACGCCGGGGTCTCGCGCTGCCCGTGGCACTGGTCGTGGTGCTGCTCGCGGCCCTCCTGGTTACGGCTTCCGCCCGATGGGCCGTGGAGGAGGGCAAGGCCGGGGCGGCCTGGAGCGCGCGAGCTGCCCTCGAGCTCGCGTCGGTTTCCGCGGTTGCCGCCGTCCTTCCCGAAGTCTCGGCCCAGTTGGACAGCGCGCCGGTCGGCTCCCGGATCGTCATCACCGATTCCTCGGGCCAAGCCCCCGTCGCGGTCGCCGCGACGCTGCTGCCCGACTCACTGATGCTGCTCGAGGCCAGCGCCCGGCGGGGTCCGGCCTCGCTCCGGATCGGGTATGTCGCGCCGTACACGATCGACACCTCCGGCCTGCGGCTGCAACCGCCCAAGGCCCGGTTCCGACCATTGCCGCCCTGAATCCGAACCGGGTCGCGGGCGGCCCGAAAGGTGCCGGCGGGACCGACTCTGAAAGCGCCAGATTCCTTGCGAAACGGTGCCCGAGGCCCGCGGGTCCGGCCCCGAACGGGGATGCGTGCATCATGCTAATAACTTGTGCGGCAATGACTTAGACAGTGCCTCCGCGGGGTGGCATAGCGGTTGCCCGAAGTGGTTGCTGCACCTCTCGTTTGGCGGTTCCCAGGCTGGGGTTCCGCAGGTGGCTCATGGTCAGTCCTTCAGACGCACAACTGGCTGTTCTGGAAGGACTTGTCCGCGCCACCTCAAGCAGTTTCGTAGCTTGACAGGCGAGTAGGCAATCGGTAGCGTAGCGATTGGCCGTCACCTCCTAAACCAACTGAGTCCTTATGGCCCTGCTCGGACGCTCGCGGACTACCGTGGGCCTCGACATTGGGAGCGGACTGATCAAGCTGGCAGTCATCTCCCACAATGGTGGCGGTCCCACGCTCACCAAGGTCGCCTTCACTCAGGTGGTGGATGACGCCATCGTGGAAGGCGAAATCATGGACCCCGGCATCGTGGCCGATGCCATCAAGGGTCTCTTCGCCTCTTCCGGCATCAAACCCAAACGCCTCGCCACTGCGGTGGGCGGGCGCGATGTGATCATCAAGAAGATTTCGATGGACCGGATGAAGGAGGCCGAAGCGCGCGAGGTCATCCGCTGGGAGGCCGAGCAGCACGTCCCCTTCGACATGGACAACGTGGAGCTCGACTTCCAGATCCTCGATCCGGAAGGCGACGGGCTCCAGATGAACGTGCTCCTGGTGGCGGCCAAGCGGGAGCTGGTGGAAACCAAGCTGGCGCTGCTGTCCGAGATCGGGGTCGAGCCGTCCCTCATCGACGTGGACGCGTTCGCGCTCCACAACGCGTTTGAAGTGAACTACCCCGATGCGATGCGGGGGCTGGTGGGCCTGGTGAACCTGGGCCACGAGTCCACCAACGTGAACATCCTCGAGGATGGGGTCCCGATTCTCACCCGCGACCTGCCGGTGGGAACCCGTCGCTTCAAGGAAGACCTGATGCGCGAGCGGGGCATGTCCGCCGAGGAGGCGGAACGCATTCTCCAGGGTCACGAAGAGCACGAGGCGCTTCAGCCGTTCGTGCAGGCGCGGGCCGAGGACCTGGCGGTCGGTATCGATCGCGCGGCGGCCTTCCTGCAGACTGCGACGCGCTCCAGCGCCGGGCTCTCCCGGCTCTACACCTCCGGCGGTGGCGCCAGGATTCCCGGCCTGGGCAAGGCACTCGCCGACCGGCTTCGGTTGCCCGTGCAGCTGGCCAATCCCATCGAGCGGTTGCAGGTCGCGGACGGCGTGTTCGACGCGATGAGCGTCGACGAGGTCGCCCCCCTGCTGATGCTGCCGATCGGGCTGGCGCTGCGGCAGGCAGCCTGACCTTCGCCAGGGTGACACCGCCATGATCAACGTCAATCTCCGGCCAGGCACCAAGCGGAAGGGAAAGAGCGGCCCGTCCTTCAAGTTCAACCTGGACGCGTTCAAGGGCCTCGGCTCCTCCATCAAGGACCCGCTCCGTCTGACGGCGGTCCTCGCCTGGGTGGCCGCGGGCGCCTTCCTCGGCTGGATGTACATCAGCACCACGGCGCAGCTGAGCGACCTCGAGCCCCGGCTCGAGGAAACCCGCGCCGAGCACCGTCGCTTCCAGGACTTCCTGGCGCAGAAGCGCAAGGCAGAAATGGCGCGCGATTCGATCCTCGCCCAGATCACCACCATCCGGCAGGTCGATGGCGATCGCTACGTCTGGGCCCACATCCTGAACGAAGTGGCCCAGGCGCTGCCGCCCTTCACCTGGCTGGTCAATGTCAGCAACCTGGCGCCCGCGCCGGTGCCGGCCCAGGAGGAAGACTCGGCCGCCGTCGCCCCCAAGGGTCCGCCGCCGGTGCAGGTCCAGGTGACCGGTCGCACCGTCGATATCCAGGGGTACACCCGGTTCATGCGCCAGCTGGAGGATTCTCCCTGGCTCGAGAACATCACCGCGGTGTCGGCCAATACCGTGGTGGAGCTGGGCAAGCCGGTCACGGCCTTTGTCCTGACGGCCACGTTCAGCCGGCCTTCGGACGACCGGATTCAGACGGTTCCCATCGCCGAATCGGTGAGGTGATCCATGGCACTCAGCGATAATCCGCGCTCGGTTTCCCTCCTGCTCCTGTTGCTGGCCGTGCTGGCCGGATATGTGGGCTGGTCGGGCGACGGGATCAACTTGATCGGGGCCTCGGGGCTCCGGAACCGCAGTGAGCGGGTCAATGCCCTGCAGGACACGCTGGCCGTGCTCCAGACCTCCATCGACAGCGCCAAGCGCGAGCTGGCCCTGGGCTCGGTGGAAGAAGTCCAGAAGCGGGCCGAGCAGTACCGCGCCACCCTGGACCTGCTGCGCCAGTTCGTGCCGGAATCGAAGGAAGTTCCCAACCTGCTGGACGATATCTCCACCCGGGCCAAGATCCGGGGTGTGAACCTGGCGAACGTGGTCCCGCAGCCGGTGCAGCCCGGGCCGAGCCCGTTCAGCACTCACCAGTATGAAATGGCGGTGATCGGGCGCTACGACCGGATCGGGCGGTTCCTGGCGGATATCGCCGGCCTGCGCCGGATCATCGTCCCGACCGAGGTGACCCTGGTCTCCGCCGACAAGCCCAAGGCCAAGGCGCTGGGCGACACCACCTCGGCCATGCTGGAAGCCAAGTTCAAGATCCGCACCTTCGTGAAGGCTCCTGCGGGGGAGGTCGCCGATGGCAACTAACAACTCCTGGATTGCGCTGTCGCTCCTGGCGCTCGCCGCCTGTGGCGGGGGCGACCTGGAAGAGGGCGCCGCGCCGGAGCCGGTGGCCTTGCGACGCCGCCAGCTGAACGACTCGGCCGCTACGGTCGCGATCGCGGAAGAGCAGTCCCTCAACCGCGAGGTCTACGCCTATGTCGGCGGCGGTCGCGACCCCTTCGAGTCGCTGCTCGACAACTACCTGCTCGGACCGGAGATCGGCGACCTCACGCTGGTCGCGGTCTACATCGATCATTTCGTAGCGGACCGCAGTATCGCGGTAGTGCGCGACAAAGTATCGAGCAAGCGGTATAACCTCCACGAAGGCGAGCGGCTCGGACGGATTCGGGTCGCAGCCATCCGCGAGCGCGACGTGGACTTCATCGTGGACGACTTCGGAACCTCCCGGCGGGAAACCCTCTCGCTCCGCCGGCTGCAGGAGGAACAGACGCCATGAAACGATTCCCCCGTTGGACGTTCGCGGCCCTTGTGCTCGCTGCGGTAACGGTGCAGCCGGCGCCGGCGGCCCCCGCCGACGGCGGTCAGGTGACCGGCGTGAGCCTCGTGCCTGCGCCCGGCAAAGCCGAACTGGTCATCGGGATCCGCGGATCGGTGACGGTGAAGGACTTCGTCCTCGCCCATCCCAGCCGCATCGTGCTCGATGTCCAGGGCGCTACGCTCGCCACCCCGGCGCCGGTGTATGACGGCGTTCCCCGGGCGGGTGTCACCAATGTCCGGGTGGGTCAGAACGCCCCCGGCGTCGTGCGCGTGGTCCTGGTCCTCGATCGCGAGCGGGCCTATTCGATCCAGCGCGATGGCGAGTCGGTCCGGGTTTCCTTCGGCGCCGACGACACCTTCCTGGCGTGGTCCAGCGGCATGCCGGTAGCTCCCCGCGCCGCCGAGCCGGTGCAAGCGGCCCCGGTGAGCGGGGAGACCGCCGCGGCTGCCCCTGAACCGGTCGAAGCGCCTCCGGTAGAGGAAACGCCGGCCGCGGTCGAAGCGCCTCCGGTGGAGGAAACGCCGGCCAGCAGCGAGACCGTTGCGGCCCAGGCGACCCGGACCAATCCGCTGCCGATGCGGGTGACCCCGGTTCGGGTCCTGCAGCGGGGCGAGCCCCGGATCACCGTGTCCTGGGACAACGCCGAGATTCGTGACGTGGTCTCCGGTTTCGCCGCCCTCTCCGGTCATACCATCATCCTGGGCAAGGGCGTCACCGGGACGGTAACCGCCGAGATCCGTGACAAACCCTGGTCCCAGGCGTTCCAGGCTATTCTGGCGGCGCAGGGGTTGTCGGCTCAGGAGATGCCGGGGGGCATCATTCGGGTCGACGCCCCGGCCGCGCTGGCCGAGCTCGATTCGCTC
>DASTEX010000342.1:0-2453 GCA_035709185.1 Gemmatimonadales bacterium | reverse complement strand
GACCTGGAAACAGCGACGGTAGCCTTCCGCAACGGCGCGCCCCTGCACCTGGGTTCTGTGGCCGAGGTGACGGAAGGCAGCCCGCCACCCATTGGAGACGCGATCGTCAACGATGTGCCGGGACTTCTGCTGATCGTCGAGAAACAGCCCTGGGGCAACACCCTCGCGGTGACTCGGGGGGTCGAGGAGGCGCTGGTCACCTTGCGGCCCGCCCTGGGGGATGCCGAGATCGATCCGACGATCTTCCGCCCTGCCACCTTCATCGAGATGTCGTTGCAGAACCTCAACCGCGCCCTGCTCATCGGGTGCGTGCTGGTGGTCCTGGTGCTGGGGTTCTTCCTGGCGGAATGGCGCACCGCCCTGATCAGTCTGCTGGCGATCCCGCTCTCGCTCTGCCTGGCCATGCTGATGCTCCGGTACCGGGGCGGCACCCTGGATACCATGGTGCTGGCCGGTCTGGTGATCGCGCTGGGCGAGATCGTCGACGACGCCATCATCGACGTGGAAAACATCGCTCGGCGGCTCCGGCTCAACCGGGCCGCCGTCCACCCGGAGTCCGCCTTTACGGTGGTTCTGAACGCGTCGCTCGAAGTGCGCAGCGCGGTAGTCTACGCCAGCCTGATCGTGATGCTCATCTTCGTGCCGGTGTATTTCCTGGGCGGGCTGGCCGGGTCGTTCTTTCGTCCCCTCGCGCTGTCCTATGTACTGGCCATCGCGAGCTCCCTGGTGGTGGCGCTGCTGGTCACCCCGGTACTCTGCCTCCTCCTGCTCCCCGGCGCCCCCGCCTCCGCGCCGGAGACCCCATTTCTCCGCTGGCTGCATTCCCGGTACAGGGCGCTGCTGCCCCGCTTTCTGGACCGGTCGCCCCGCCTGCTGCCCGCCACGGCGGCCGCGGTGGTCGCGGCCCTGATCGCCTTCCCGCTCCTCGGCCAGGAGTTTCTGCCCAACTTCAAAGAATACGACTTCCTGATGCACTGGGTCGAGAAGCCGGGGACTTCGCTCGACGCCATGCGACGGATCACTATCCGCGCCAGCAAGGATCTCCGCGCCATTCCCGGGGTTCGCAACTTTGGGTCCCACCTGGGACGGGCCGAGGTGGCCGACGAGGTCGTGGGGGCCAACTTCACCGAGCTGTGGATCAGCCTCGATCCCGCGTCCGACTACGATCGCACCGTCGCGCAGGTGCAGGCCACGGTGGATGCCTATCCCGGACTGGTGCGGGACCTGCTCACATACCTTCGGGAGCGCATCAAGGAGGTGCTCTCCGGCACCAGCGCGACCCTGGTGGTCCGCCTCTTCGGCCCGGATCTGGATTCGCTTCGTACCGCGGCCGCGGAGGTGGCCCGGGTGATGGCGCCGGTCGAGGGGTTGACCGATCTCAAGGTGCAGCAGCAGGTCCTGGTGCCGCACATCGCGGTGCGATTCCGGCCCGGGAAGGCCGACCGCTATGGCCTGACTGCGGGAGACGCGCGGCGGCAGATCGCGACCCTGGTGCGGGGAACCAAGGTGGGCGAGATCTACGACCAGCAGCGCACCTTCGACGTCGTGGTGTGGGGCCGACCGGAGCTCCGCCGGGACCTCTCGACGATCCGGGACCTGCGCCTGACCAGCCCAACCGGCGGAGTGATCCCGCTCTCCCGGGTCGCGGACGTTTCGATCGAGCCGACGCCCAACGAAATCACCCGGGAAGGTGCCTCCCGCAAACTCGACATCACCGCCAACGTGCGTGGCCGCGACCTGGGCAGCGCGGCCCGCGATGTGGAGCGGGTAGTCCACGCGCTCCGATATCCCGAAGGCACCCATCCGGAGTTTCTCGGAGAATACACCGCCCGACGGGAAGCCAGCCGCCGGCTGCTCGCGCTCGGCGCCTTGTCGCTGATCGGGGTATTTCTCATCCTCCATCTGGACTTTGGCAACACCCGGACCGCAACCCTGGTGTTTGCCTCGCTTCCCTTCGCGCTCATCGGGAGCGTGCTGGCGGTGGTGGCAACCGGGGGGAGTCTCTCGCTCGGATCGCTGGTGGGATTCGTGACGGTCCTGGGGATCGCAGCCCGGAACGGGATCATGCTGGTGAGCCACTACCGCCATCTCGAGGAACAGGAGGGCTTCGCGTTCGGGCGGGCGCTGGTGCTTCAGGGCGCGGAAGAGCGGCTCAGCCCCATTCTAATGACCGCGCTGGCAACCGGCCTCGCGCTGGTCCCCCTGGTGATCTTCGGCAGCCGCCCCGGCCACGAGATCGAGCACCCCATGGCGGTGGTCATCCTGGGAGGTCTCGTCACCTCCACGATGCTGAACCTGTTCGTGATGCCGGCGCTCTACCTCCGCTACGGCAAGCGCCCCTCCTAGGTCTTCCCGGCCCGAACGGCGAGCTGGGCCTCCAGCAGCTCCAGCTGTTTTTCGGCCAGCTCGCGCTGGCGCTCGGCCAACTGGCGCCGGGCTTCTCCCTCCGCGCG
>DASTEX010000341.1:0-15862 GCA_035709185.1 Gemmatimonadales bacterium | reverse complement strand
TGACCCACCTCGGCCCGGGTCAACGAACCGGCCCGGTGGCTCCGGAGGGCGGTAGCATTGGCGGCAAGTTCCGGTCCGGTGGCAAGTTGCGTCATTGAAGCGGAAAGCTATGCGACGTTTAGCTTTGTCGCTATGCGTGCGGAACACCCTCCGACCCTGCTGGACCTCCCGCCTCACGGCGCGCTGGAGCGGCTGACTGAATGGGGAAAGGAGTCCGGCCTGCCGCCTTACCGGGCGGGGCAGATTCACCGGCGTCTCTGGGTCAAGCCGGTCGGGGCCTGGTCCGAGGCCACTGAGCTGCCCCAGGACCTCCGGCGCCTGCTGGACGAGCGATTCCCGCTTCCCCGCCTCCAGCGGCAAACGCTCCAGGTTTCCGCCGACGGGACCCGCAAGTACCTCTGGCGGCTGACAGACGGCGAGGCGATGGAGTCGGTCCTCATCCCGACCGGCGCCCGCCGCACCCTCTGTATTTCCTCGCAGGCAGGGTGCGCGCTCGGGTGCGTGTTCTGTGCGACCGGACGGATGGGGTTCCGCCGCAACCTGCGGCCCTGGGAAATTGCCGGCCAGATTCGCGAGATCGTGCTGGAAGATCCGGCGCTCAAGCCCACCAACGTAGTATTCATGGGAATGGGCGAACCGCTGCTGAACTGGCCGGCGGTGGACGTGGCCCTCACCATCCTCAACGCCGAGGATGGATTCGGGATCGGCGCCCGGCACATCACCGTCAGCACGGTAGGCATCGTGCCCGCGATGCAACAGCTGGCCAGGCGTCCGGAGCAGTTCCGGCTGGCGATCTCACTGCATGCCGCCCGCCCCGACCGCCGCCTGGCGCTCATGCCGATCGAGAAGAAGTACGACCTGGCCCAGGTGCTGGAAGCGGCCCGAGCGTTCAGCCGCCGGATCACCTTCGAGTACGTGCTCATCTCGGAAGCGAACGACAGCGATACCGATGCCGATGCGCTCGCGTCGCTGGCGCGGAAGCACGGCGCCATGGTCAACCTGTTGCCCTTGCATCCGGGCGGTGCTCCCGGGCTGACTCCCACCCCGCCGGCCCGGATTCGCGCCTTCGCCGACCGGCTGCGCGCGCACGGCGTGGAGGCGGTGGTCCGGCGGAGCCGCGGGCTCGATATCGACGCGGCCTGCGGCCAGCTCTACATCCAGATGGAGCGGAAGCGGTGAAACGCGCGCTGCTCCAGCGGCCGCTCTGCGCACTTCTCAGAATCTTCTTCCGCCGGGTCCAGGTGACCGGCCAGAGCCACGTCCCCGCCGGCCCGGTCATCTTCATTCTCAACCACCCCAACGCCCTGATCGACCCCCTGATCCTGCTGTGTCACACCCGGCGGCCGGTTTCCTTCCTGGCCAAGGAACCGCTGTTCCGTCTGCCGTTCATCGGGCAGATCGTTCGCGCCATGGATTCCATTCCGGTGTACCGCCGGATGGACCAGGCCGATACCGCCCGCAACGCCGCCACCTTCGCGGCTGCCCGCGAGTTGCTCTCGCGGGGCGGCAGCCTGGCGCTCTTCCCCGAAGGCACCTCCCACAGCGATCCCCGGCTCAAGCCGTTCCGGACCGGGGTGGCGCGGATCGCGTTAGGCGCCCGGGTCCCGGGACTGGTGATCGTGCCGGCCGGCCTCTTCTACACCGCCAAGAGCCGGTTCCGGAGCCAGGCGTTGCTCTGCTTCGGGCCGCCGGTGGAAGTCCCCGAGACCGAATCCGGACCGGACGGTGAATCGCCCACCGAGCCGGTCCGGGAATTCACGGCGGAGCTGGAACGCTCGCTGGGCGAATTGACGCTCCAGGCCGACGGGCACCACGCCCTGGCCCTGGCTGAATCCGCCGAACGGATCCTGCTCTCGGCCGGCGACGGCGACCGCGAGCTGGGAAGCCGGCTCCAGATTCGCCGACGCCTGCTGGAGGGGTACTCCCAGCTCAAGCTGACGGCCCCGGAGCGGCTGGAGGAGATCAGCCGGCGGGTGGGTGCATGGCAGGCCCGGCTCGACGCGGCGGGTCTCACACCCGAGTTGCTCCCGGCCGGAGGGTATACCGCGGAAACCGTGGTCCGCTTCACGGCCCCGCGCCTGGCGACCCTGCTCGGACTCTTTCCACTGGCCCTGCTCGGGACGCTGATTCACCTGGTGCCCTGGGTAGTGGTGGACCTGATCGGCCGCCGGGTGAGACGCAGCAACCTCGACCTGGTCTCGACGGTGAAGATTCTCGCGGGCCTGGTGCTCTATCCGCTCACCTGGGCGCTGCTGGCCTGGCTGTCGACCCGCCGGTGGGGGCTGCCGGCAGGTCTGCTGATCCTGCTGCTGATTCCGGTGAGCGGGTTCGTGGCGCTGCTGTTCAGCGAGGACCTGCGGCGGCTGCTCAAGGGTGGACGCGGGCTGCTCTTTGCGATCACCGGGAAGCGCCGCTTCCTCCGCCTGGTGGCCGAACGACAGGCAATCCGCGATGACCTAGTGAAGCTGGCCGAGGAGCTGCAGCTGGACCGGCCCGCTAGCCGACGCGATCCCGTGGTTCCGCTCCACTGAAGAAATCGACCAGGTTCTTCACCGCGCGCAGACCCATCGCCGTGCGAGTCTCGACCGTCGCGCTGCCGAGATGGGGCAACAGCACCACGTTCTCCATCTCGCGGAGCGCAGCCGGCACTTCGGGCTCCCGTGCGAAGACATCGAGACCCGCGGCTCCCAGCCGGCCCGACTGGAGGGCCTGGATCAGCGCCGGCTCGTCCACCAGGTCACCCCGGGCGGTGTTGATCAGCACCGCCCCGGCCGGGAGCAACGCCAGACGGCGCGCATCCATCATGCCCCGGGTCTGGGCGGTCGCGGGCACATGCAGCGAGAGAATCTCCACGTCGGGCAGCAGCGCATCGAGGGAGTCACAGTATGACGCCCCGCACCGCTCCAGGTCGGCGCGCTCCGGCCGGGTGCGCGAATGGACCAGGATCCGCATGCCGAAGCCGCGGTGCGCCCGGAGCGCCACCGCGCGGCCGATCCGTCCGAACCCGACGATACCGAGCGTGCGCCCGGTCACCTGGCGGCCCAGGTGATGGGTGGGAGTCCACCCCCGCCATTCCCCTGCGCGCAGCAGCCGTTCGCCCTCGCCCAGCCGCCGCAGCGTCATGAGGATCAGCGCGATGGTGAGATCGGCCGTACAGTCGGTAAGGACGTCGGGGGTGTTGGTAACCAGCAGCCCGGCCTGCCGCGCGGCGTCCAGGTCGACGTGGTTCACTCCGACGCCGAACGAGGCCAGGATCCGGGCCCGATGGGGACCAGGCAGGAGCACCGACCGGTCCAGCGGGTCGGTGAGGGTACACAGCAGACCGTCTGCTCCGGCCAGGGCGGCGCGGAGCTCGTCCCGGGTAAACTGGCGGTCGGCCGGATTGAGCTGCACCTCGAACCCGTCGGCCAGGGCCGTCTCAACCGATTGAGGCAGCCGACGGGTGACTATGATGTAAGGTCGCCTTTCATTCATCGATGACTGACACGCTCCGCTCAGAACTGCTTTCATGCCTCGACACCGCCCTGGCGGCGGTCCGCCCGGGGCCCGCCCTGGCTGGCGCACTCGATGCCCATCCCCTGCCGGCCGATCCGCCACACCTCCTGGCCGTCGGCAAAGCCGCGGTGCCGATGGCGCGGGCCGCGTCGGCCTGGCTGGCGGCCCGGGACCTGCGCCCGGCGGCGAGCCTGGTGGTGGCGCCGGCAGTTGAACCGATTCGGGGCATCCCGGTGATCGCGGGCGATCATCCGCTCCCAGGCTCCTATTCGGCCGCGGCGGCCGATGCGATTGCGTCGTTCTGCCGCAGCGTCGAGCCGGGCGCCGCGGTGTGGTTTCTCCTTTCCGGAGGCGCGACCTCTCTCATGGCCGGCCCTGAGCCCGGCATCAGCATCGAGGACCTCCGGCAGGCGTATGACCAGCTGCTCCGTTCCGGGCTCGACATCCGCGCGATGAATCTGATCCGGAAGCGGCTCTCGCGCTGGGGCGGCGGCAAACTGGCGGTGGCACTGGCCCACGCCCGGACTGACCAGTTCATCATCTCCGACGTCATCGGCGACCCGCTCGACGCGATCGGATCCGGGCCCATGGTGCCCGACACCGGGACCACCGCGGAAGCTCTGGCAATGGTGAACCAGGCCGGCTTGCGCGACCTGCTAGCAGCTTCGGCCGTGAACCGCCTGGACAGCATGGCCGCCGGCAAGAAGACCGACCTTCCGCCGTCCTCGGCCGAGGCCTTCACCCGAATTACCTCGACCATCGTCGCATCGAACCGGGTGGCGGTGGAGGCCGCGGCCGACTTTGGGCGGAGCCGCGGCTGGCCGGTACAGGTGGCGCCCGAGTCCCTCTCCGGAGAGGCGGCAGTCGCCGGCGTGATGCTGGCCGAGCGGCTGCTCGCCGAGGGCGGTCGCTGTTTGCTGATTGCCGGCGGAGAAACCACGGTGACCCTGGCCCAGGCCACGGGACAAGGCGGCCGGAACCAGGAGCTGGCGCTGGCGGCGGCGCAGGTGCTGGCGCAGTCGAAGCAACCGGTGGCGCTGCTCGCCGCCGGGACCGACGGCCGGGACGGACCGACCGATGCCGCGGGCGGGCTGGTGGACCAGGGGACCTGGAAGCGGATCAAGGCGAAAGGGATCGATCCCGCCGTCGCACTGGCCAGTCACGATGCCTATCCGGCGCTCGCCGCGAGCGGCGATCTCCTCCGGACCGGAGCGACCGGGACCAACGTGATGGACATCGTACTAGGACTCAGGACTTAGGACTTAGGACTTAGGACTGAGACTCAGATCATTCATCGTCCTGAACGTCGTCGTCGGTATCACCGCCCATGTTCTGGGCCAGGAATTCGCGGTAGCCCTCAATCCCGTCTGGCTCGGGGAGTCCTACCGCGCCCGCATCGTTCAGCATCCGCCAGAAGAGACGCCCCATCAGCGCCTGGAGACGCAGAGCCTGCTCCGGCTCGACCATACCCAGGTCCACCCCCAAACCGCCAATCGGCAGCTCACCCGCCGCAACGAGTTCGTCAGCAGCGGCTATGGGGTCAAGCGTACCGCTTATGACCTCCCGCAGAATGGTATCGGAATCTCTACCGCTCATGTCTCCGTCTTTCGGCGATAGTCAGACCGCCGGCAGATGCGTGACCAAGGAGAATGTCCGGGAGCACTTAGTCCTTAGTCCTAAGTCCTAAGTCCTTCTCTAGGGCCTCCCCCCCTCCGCCGGCTTCCAGTCTCTTCCCAGGATCACCGTGACGTCCACCCGCCGGAGGGTGTCGATCGCCTCGCGCACGATCCCGAGACCGAGGGCCCGGGCGACCGCGCGGCCCCGCGAGACCTTGCCGCGGCGCACCAGCACCAGGGTGCTGTCGACCAAGGTATCGGCAGTGCCGTAGTTCACCACGTCGATCCCCGCTGCCCGGAGCGCGAGCGTGCCTCGCCGGGCGTAGCCCGTACGGTTGCTGCCGTTCAGAACCTCGACCACGATCCGGCCGTCGCTCGCATCCAGCCCGAGCGAGGGACGACCCACGGGATCGTTCGACTTGCAGCCAGCCAGCAGGACCAGCAGCAGGGCAACTGCCCGAATCACCGGGAGGACTCGCCCACGACCTGATTCCAGAACCGCCAGGTGGTTTCCGGAATGACCCACCCCGAGCGTACCATCCATCCAACACGGCGGCCGGCCACGTCGAGCAGGACCGCTTCCGGCGCCGAGGGATACCGCTCCGCCAGCGCGGCCCTTGCCTCCCGGTCGAAGCTCCGGCCGGGTTCGAGAAAATCGGCACAGTACAGCGCGCGACCCACCTGGTCCCAGTGGGCCGACCCGACCGAGTGCCACCGGATGGCGGAGAGAATGCCGGGATCGTCTTCGCCCTCGCGCTCGGCCCGCACCGCGGCCGCGGGACCATGGAGCAATTCAACCGGGCCCGACTCATCGGGGGCCAGCTGGCGCAGCTCCGCTTCGGACGCGTCCCGCAGGGCGTCGTGGAACCAGGCCGCGCGGAGCCAACGCTCCTGTTCACCCGCCGAGAGCGCCATCGCCTCGGCCCAGCGGTGCATCAGTCGCGCGACCCGCTCGATGTGTCTGACCCGTTCCGAGGAGACCCGGGCCCAGTACGGCAGACCGCTCATGGATTACCCGACCACGAAGTGCCGGGCGATCCGCTGCAGGTCGACCACGATCTGCTCCAGCTGTCCGATGGCGGCTTCCAGCTCGGCCTGGCTGCGCGAGGCGGCCACGGCCTGAGTGTTGAGCACTTCGACCTCCCCGAGAGTCTGCCGGGACGATTCCGCCACCTGCCGGATCTGGCCCGCCAGCCGTTGGCTGGCCTGTTCCTGGGCCGCGGCCGATTCGGCGATGACCCGCGCGTCATCGCCGGCCTGGCGCGTGGCCGAGACGATGGACTCGAGGGCCTCGACCGCGTCACTGGTGACGCCTTCGACCCCGGCCACGATGCTGCTGCCGAGCCGCATGTGCGACAGGATGCCGTCCACTTCGGTCCCGATGTCGCTGGCGAGCCGGACCGCCTCGCGCGCCGTGCGATCGGTCTGCAGCGCCAGCTGGCGGATCTCCTCCGCCACCACCGCGAACCCGCGCCCCTCGGAGCCGGCCCGCGCGGCCTCGATCGACGCGTTCAGGGCGATCAGGTTGGTGGTCTCTGCGATTTCCCGGATCGATTCGAAGAAGTTCCCCAGCCGCTCGGCCGCGTCGCCCAGCGCGGTCACCTGCCCGCTGGTATCGGTGACGAAGCCCTGCACCTGCACCAGCCGCTGGATCGCGTCGCCGATCGCGATGCGATGGCGCGCGGCGGCGGAGGCGGCCTCCTGGCTCACCTTCGCGGCCCGGGCCCCGCCCCCGGCCGTCGCGGCCGATATGCCCGCGAGCGCGGTCGTGGTCTCGAGCCCGCGGCGGGCGAAATCCTCCTGGACCGCGGCCCGCTGGCGCACGCTTTCGGAAGCGCTGGCCAGGGCCCGGGCGCTGGCCCGGAGCGAATCGGCCGCGCGCCCGAGGGAGCGGATCTGCCCGTCGATCTGGTCGACCGTGAAGAGCAGCGGCCGCCGCAGCTCCGAGATGTGGATGGCCGTGGCCACCTGGGCGGCGACGGCGTTCAGCGCCGTCAGGTCGCGGGTCCGGTAGAACCGCTCCTTGCGGTGGAAGATCTCCAGGGTTCCGATCACTTCGTCGGCGAACCTGAGCGGCTGGAGCGCCACGCTGACCACGCGGGTATTGCGCGCACCGGCCTCGCGCCGGGCGTCGCCTAACACCACCGGCTGTGCCTCCGCGATGACCCGCCGGCGGGCTGCCTCGAGGGCGATCCCCGGCTCGCCCCGTCCGGGACGTCCGATCCGGCCGTGGTAGACCAGCTGGGGCTCGCCGTCGATCACCCGGAAGATGCGCAGGTCGTCCCAGTCGATCAGCCGGTAGGCGAACTGCTCGATCTGCTCGAAGGCGGTCTGGAGCCCGAGGTTGCCGGTCACCACGCTCTGCATCAGGTGGACCTTGTTCAGGTCCTCGGCCGCGATGGCTTCGTCGATCAGCGTGCGGGCGAAGAGCCCGATCACGCCCAGGGTAACGAGGATGGCGACCCATCCCGGCGGCGAGAGGGTCTGGAGCCCCCAGACAACCACCCCGGCCCCGATGCAGGTCACCAGGAAGCCGACCACTTCCCAGCGGAGGATGAAGAGTCGTTCCTCCAGCGGCAGCTTGGAGCGGACCAGCAGGCTGAAGTAGAACAGCGCCCGGGAGGCCCCGAAGTAGGTTCCCGCCAGTACCGCCGCCGCCGGCAGGAAATCGAGGGACAGCTCCGTGACTCCCCCCAGCCGGAGCGTCAGGGCATAGAAGCCGGCGGCCGAGGCGACCGCGATCACCTCGCGGCCGGCGTTGACCAGTCCGGCCACGACCGACTTCCGGAGCACCAGCAAATCGGACGCGGCCACTCCGAGCGCCACCGCCAGCACCGTCGTCGCCGGTGAAGCCACGGCCAGCCCGGCCAGGGCCGGCACTCCGGTCTGGGTGAGGTAGGAGTACTTGCTCAGCCGGACGGGGGCCGACCGGAGCGCCAGGACCGATACGGTGAGCGCGGCCAGCAGCAGCGGTTCGGTCACCCAGCGCATGTCGGCCACCAGCATCGCCAGCAGCACCAGCGCGCCCCCGATGATGAGCCCTCGTGCCCAGTAGTGCAGCAGGCGCTGGAGTTCGAGGCCCAGGGGCGCGTCAGAGGAAGTAGGAGCCAATGTCGATTCCGAAGCGGTCGGGGTTGGTGACCTTGACGATGGAGCGGGCGAAGCCGCCTTCCGAGGTCTGTTCGCTCAGGCTCACGATCCGGCCCGGAGGAGCAACGATAGCGCCGTCGGGATCGATCACGATGGTGACGTGGGGCCGGTTGAGGAAGGCCGGATCAGGATTCGGTGCGGCCACGACGCCGACCTCGAAGCTGTCGAGGATGACGCACGTGCCGACCGGATAAATGCCGATCAGGTTGATCAGCGCCTTCACCAGGATGGAATCGTACCCCCGCCGGGGGTTTTCCCACATTTCCCGGAGGACCTCGTCCGGTTCGATCGGCACCGTCTGGTAGACCCGGCGGCTGGTGGCCGCGTCGAACCCGTCCGCCACCGCCACGAGACGCGAGAAGATCCCCAGCGTGCGAGGCCGGATGTGCTTGGGGTATCCCGTGAGATCGCTCTTCATGTGGTGCTCATGCGCCACCAGCACCGACCGGTAGGGTGTTTCCTCGTACCCCCGCAGCCCGAAGAGCGTCAGCGTCCCCTGCCAGGGATGGGTCTGGAGGATCCGCCACTCGTCCTCGGTCAGCCCGCTCGGCTTGTTCATCACCTCGATCGGGATCCGGGCTTTGCCGATGTCGTGCATCAGCGCCGTCAGGCCGAGGTCGTACAACTGGAGCTTGCCGAGACCGAGCTTGCGGCCCAGGGCCACGGCGAAGATGCACACGTTCACCGAATGGGTGAAGGTGTACTCGTCGTAGTCGCGCAACGTGGTCAGCCCAACGATGGACGTCTCGTTGGTCAGGACCTGGTCCACGATCATCTGCACCGCACGCTTGGCCTTCTTGATGTTGGTGGTGCGGCCCATCCGCACCGAGTTGACCATCTCCTTGGTGACGGCCACGCCCTGCGAATAAGTCCGCTTGGCCATCTCCCGGGCATGACGATCTTCCTCGGCCTCCTGCGACTGGTGGATCTCGAGATGGCTCACGCCGGCCGCGTCGATCCGGTCCACCAGCTGTGCGAAGATCTCCTTGGGATCGATCGTGCCGGAAAGGCTCAGCAGAATGCTGAGAAACGCCTGCCATTCGCGCCGCTCCACGCCGGCGGTCACCAGCAGGGTCCCGATATCGAAGGTTCGGAGCAGGTTGTGGACGTGGGAAAACGAGGCGTAGTTGTCGAGCTCCAGCCGGAGCCGGGTCCCGTTGACGAACAGGAAGTCGCCCGAGAGCCGGATCTCGATGTTGGGCTCGCGCGAGAGCAGCACCCCGGCCGAGGTCTCGAGGTCGTCGAGCGAGCGCTGAACCGCCGCGTTCTCCACCGGATAGAGCCGGAGGCTCCGGAGCGCGGCGTAGAGGTGGATCAGGAATTCCCGCCCGGCGTGGCGCAGGAACCCGTCATCCAGGTCCCCCCCCTGGTGGCGCTGGGTCTCGGTCATGCCGGCCAGTCCCGCAGCAGCGTGGTGGCCGCGTGGCGGACCGACAGCTCCTTGTCCGCCTGCACCTCTACCAGCAATGCCCGTGCTTCCGGGCTCCGAAGGCGGGCCAGCGCATACACGGCGCAGGTCCGCATCTCGGGTGGGGCTTTGCGCTGGAAGATGCCGCGATGCACCACGATGTTCCGCAGCACCGGCAGCGCCCGCTGCCCCGCCACCACGGCGTAGGCTTCGAACAGCTGGCGCAGCTCAGAGCGTTCCCGCGCAGGGCCCTTTCCCTGCACCGCCGCTTCCAGCCGGGTGACGGCCCCGGGAAAGATCCGGCGGGTCACCGCCGAGACGGCCGCCACTCTCACGCCGCGATCGGGATCATCGATGGCGGGCTCGAGCGCGTTCATGGCGCCGGGCGTGCCCAGCTGGCCCAGCACCTCTACGGCGGCGAGCCGGACCGGAACCGCCTCGTGCCGCACCAGGGCGCCAATCGCGGGCACCGCGCTCTGCAGGCTGAGCCGCCCGGCCAGACGGATGGCGCCGGGGAGCGATTCCGGCTCCAGCTGCCGGAGCAGGCGCTGGAGCTCGGCGCCGTTGCCCTGGGCCAGGCGCTCGGCGGCGGCACCGATCACGGTCCGCACCTCGTTGGAATTGAGCCGGGGCAGCTGCGACAGAATGGTGCCTAACGCCGGCGCGTGCAGCTCGCGCAGCAGCTCACCCAGGTCGGCTTCGGGGGGGAGCGTAGCGGCCTCGTCCAGTGACTGGAGCAGCTGGGCCATGGTCTCGGGCTGGCTCAGCCGGGCCTCGAACGCGTCCAGCCGCTGCCGCAGGTCGCCATCGAGTCCCGGGGCCCTGACTTTCACCTGCCGGTTCTCCCGGAGCACCATCGCCACGGTGTGAAAGTCGGCCCGGGCCAGGAGCGTGGGGAACAGCACCTCCAGCACCTCGAGGATTTCCTTCCGTACTTCGGGGTCGGGCTGCAGCTCGAAGATGTCGTACAGCGCCGCCAGAGCCGCGGCGCGGACATCGCGCTGATACTCCTCTTCCACCTGGCGCCGCAGGTTGGCGATTTCACCTTCGTCCAGGAAGTAGAGCGTGGAATCGAAGTCGTCGAGGTCGATCAGCCCTTCCGGCCGAGCGTGGGCCACTTCCTCCCGAACCCGCTGCTGCACCTCGACTGGAACACTGGAGGTCGCGGCCAGATCCAGCGCCTGGGGATCGTAGACCCAGGGATCGGTGATCACTTCGGCAAACTGGTAGGCCACCCGCTTGAAGTCCTGTTCCCAGAGCAGGGTGAGCAGGTCGTCGCTCGCGTCGGCCGCCAGATGCCGGGCGCGGGTCACGGTCTGGAGAAACCGGGAGATTTCCTCCGCTTCCACGCCCTTGCGCAGGGTGAGCACCCGCATGCCGTCCTTGTACAGCCCCCAGGCGAACGATTCGCCCTTGTTGGGCTGCTGATATACGGCCTGGTCCTCCCACACCAGATCGGTCTCACTGACCACGAGGGTCAGCTCATCCAGCACGGCCCAGACCGGAGGGAACGCGTTCTGGAGCTGCTGCTCCGCCCGCTGGTACATCGGATTGTTGGGGAGGTACATCTGGAAGGCGCGCAGCGCCTTCACCAGCGATCTGATGAGCTCCTCGACGTGAGCGACGGGGAGAACCTCAGAGTCGACGCTCATCGGGCAGGCCCGGCCCCCGAGCTGAAGCAGTCGGTGCGGTGATTCATATCGTTGGGATGCAAAAAGCTAACACGCGCCCCTGAATGCATGTATAGGAAGGGGGGCTCTTGCGGTTCGGGCTGTCTTCGGGTAATGTTGTTCGGGCTCTCTTCGGATACCCGGACCACACCATGCCACTGACCAAACGCCAGCGGGAAATCCTCACCTATCTCGAGTCGTACATCCGGGAGCGGCAGTACGCTCCCAGCTTCGAGGAGATTGCGGAGCATTTTCGCTTCGCCTCCCTGGCCACGGTCCACGAGCACCTGACCAACCTCGAGCGCAAGGGGTACATCCGGCGGTCCTATAACGAGAGTCGGTCGGTCGAGGTCCTCCCTCCCAAAGGCACATCCGGTGCCACGGAAATCCCCCTGCTCGGCAAGGTCGCAGCCGGCATGCCCATCGAGTCCCTGATGCACCAGGAGGGGCTGGCCGTGCCCGACACCATGCTGCCCCGCCGGGGCGGGCCCAACTACGCCCTCAAGGTCAGCGGCGACTCCATGATCGACGAGCACATCGTCGACGGAGACTACGTCGTGGTGCACGGGCGCCAGACGGCGGAAAACGGCGAAATGGTCATCGCCCTGGTGCACGGCTCCGAGGCCACCGTCAAGACGTTCTATCGGGAGTCGGGTGGCTGGATCCGGCTCCAGCCCGCCAACTCCACCATGCCGCCGCTCCGGTTCCAGGAGAACGAGGTGCTGATCCAGGGCGTAGTGGTGGGGGTGATACGGAAGTACTAGGCTGTCAGCTGTCAGCCATCAGCTATCAGCTATCAGCGCTCAATCCAATCCCCGCATACCGCCCGGGGCGCCTACCGATACTCTGTCGGCCGGTGCCCGCCTCCGCCCCCAGACATCAGGCACTTACCCGACAGCCGATAGCTGACAGCCGATAGCTGACAGCCGATAAGCTGATAGCTGATAGCTGACAATCGGCATGGATTCCGACTAAATTTCAGCCGCAATGGACCGGACGGTATGCGCCCGCCTCCAGTACGACGGCAGTCAGTTTGTCGGCTGGCAGGTGCAGCCCGAAGGACGAACGGTCCAGGGTGAGATGGAGACGGTGCTGGAGCGCCTCTGCGGCCGCCCCGTGCGGGTGCATGCGGCGGGTCGTACCGATGCCGGGGTCCACGCGCTCGGGATGGCGGTCAGCGCCATCGTGCCAGCACGCTGGACCCCGGATGCGCTTCGCCGGGCGCTCAATGCGCTGCTGCCGCCTGACTGCTGGGTCATGGAGCTCTCCGAGGCGCGGCCCGGCTTTCACGCGCGCCGGTCCGCGGTGGAGCGGTCATACTCCTACCGCATCGGCACCGATCCCGCGGCCCGCTCGCCCTTCCGGCGCCGGTACGAATGGGCCCTCGGGCTGGAGCTGCCCCTCGAGCGGCTGGACCCGCAGGCGGCCGCCCTGCTGGGGGCGCACGACTTCCGCTCGCTTGCGGTCCACACCGGCCAGCGGCAGAACTGCAGGAGCACCATCCGGCGCGCGGAGTGGGTCCGCCGGGACAACGGGTGCGGCGTCGAGTTCCACGTTTCGGCCGATCGCTTCCTGCATCACATGGTGCGGATGCTGGTCGCCACGATGGTAGACGCCGCGCTGGGACGGCGACCGGAACGCGACCTGGAACGACTGCTGGCCCTCGATCCAGCCGTCCGCTCCAGTCCGCCGGCTCCAGCACACGGCCTGTACTTCGTGCGCGCCGGGTACCCGGACCACTGGTTTCGTCTCGACGAGGACCCCGCATGACGGTTCGCGCCGCTACCGCCCTCTGTCTGATGCTCACGGGCCCGAGCTGCCAGGACGCCCCGTCGACGTCGTTCCCGCCGCCCGCGTCGGCCACCCAGATCGATCGGCGCCAGGCTGCCCCCACCCCGGGCGACCAAGCCGCCGTTACCGCCTCACGCCGCACTGCCATCGTGGAAGCGGTGGGCCGGGTGGCGCCGTCGGTCGTGTCCATTCGGGTCCAGGCCCGCCGCCAGGTGACCGAGGGCCCCAGCTTCTTCGATTTCTTCCTCCCCCAGCAGCGGGAGCAGGTGTACGAAACCTTCGGCACCGGCTTCGCCTTCCGGCCCGACGGGCACATCATCACCAATCAGCACGTGGTAGCGGCCGCCCAGTCGGTGACCGTCTCCCTCCGTGATGGCAGTGACCTCGAAGCCCGGGTGGTGGGCGAGGATGCCACCACCGACATCGCAGTCCTCAAGGTGGATCGGCGCGACATCCCGGTCGCGCCCCTCGGACGCAGCACCGATCTCATGGTGGGCGAGTGGGTCGTCGCCATCGGCAATCCCTACACCTATCTGCTGGGCAACGCCGAGCCCACCGTGACCGCCGGCGTGGTGAGCGCCACCGGCCGCAACATTCTGCCTTCCCGCGACCAGGCCGGCATGTATCTGGACATGATCCAGACCGACGCGCCGATCAACCCGGGCAACTCGGGCGGGCCGCTGGCCAACGCGCTGGGCCAGGTCATCGGGGTCAACTCCTCCATCTTCGGCCGCACCGGGGAGTCGATCGGACTCGGGTTCGCCATCCCGATCGAGCGGGCTCTCCGGGTGGCCGACGAGATCATCCGGACCGGGAGCGTGCGCCGCGCCTGGACCGGTCTCGAGGTGGCCGGAGCGCAGA
The DNA here is from genome assembly GCA_035709185.1 of Gemmatimonadales bacterium. Lineage (GTDB taxonomy): Bacteria > Gemmatimonadota > Gemmatimonadetes > Gemmatimonadales > GWC2-71-9 > SZUA-320. The sequence goes on along the minus strand of DASTEX010000341.1, from coordinate 1,871 downwards.
ACATGCGGGAGTGGAAGCGTTCGGGTGGCGTGGTCGTGCGGCAGGTGGCGCCCGGCAGTCCCGCCGCGCGGGCCGGGATCGACCAGGGCTCCGTGCTGGTGCAGGCCAACGGCCGTCCGCTCCGCAATTTCCTCGACTGGGAGGCGGTGAAGCTCGATTTGCACGTGGGTGACGTGGTCGAGGTGGTCGAGCGCCAGGGCGACCGCACCGTCTCCCGCCGCATCACCACCGGTGATCTGCCCACGGTGACGGCGGAGAAGGTCAACGTGCTGCGCGGTCTCGAGCTGGTGACGGTGACCCCGGCGGTGCGCTCCGAACGCGGGATCCGGTCGGAGGGCGGCGCGCTGATCTTCCGGGTCACGCGGGAAGTGAGCAGCGCCACCGGGCTCACCGAGGGCGATGTCATCCTCGCGGTGAATCGCACCCGGGTCAGCAACGCCCAGCAGGTGGCCGCCGCGCTCGACGCGATGCGGCCCCGCGAGCTGTTCCGGATCTACTTTGAACGCGGCGGACAGATCGCCTACACCGACCTGACCTTCCGATGAGCCACGAGCGCTACGAGTCCCCTCTGGGGCAGCGCTACGCCTCGCCCGCCATGCAGCGGCTGTGGGGACCGGCCCACCGGGTCGGGCTCTGGCGCCGCCTCTGGCTCGCCCTGGCCGAGACCGAGCGGGAGCTCGGCCTCGACATTCCCGAGGCCGCCCTGGCCGCCATGCGGGCCCATCTCGACGATGCCGACCTGCCGGCGGCCGCGGCGTACGAGAAACGGTTCCGGCACGATGTGATGGCGCACGTCTACGCCTTCGGTGACCAGGTCCCGGAAGCGCGGCCCTTCATCCACCTCGGCGCCACCAGCGCGTTCGTGACCGACAACGCCGACCTGCTGGTGATTCGCGAGAGCCTGCGGCTGGTTCTGGGCCGGCTCATTGCGGTGGACACCGCGCTGGCCGGGTTCGCCCGGCGGTACGCGGCCCTGCCCTGCCTCGCCTACACCCATTTCCAGCCGGCCCAGCTGACCACAGTGGGCAAGCGGGCCACGCTCTGGGCCCAGGATATCGGACTCGACATCGAGGCGGTATTGCATTTGTTAGGCACGCTCCGGTTCCACGGCTGCAAGGGGACCACCGGCACCCAGGCCTCCTTCCTGGAGCTGTTGGGGGGCGATCACGAGAAGGTGCGGGAGCTCGACCGGCGGATCACCCGCCGGATGGGGTTCGACGAGACCTTCAGCGTGAGCGGCCAGACCTATCCCCGGAAGACCGACAGCACCGTGCTCGACCTGCTGAGCGGCGTGGCCCAGTCGGCCGCGAAGATGGCCGGCGATCTCCGGCTGCTCCAGCACGAGGGCGAGCTGCTCGAGCCCTTCGAATCGGAGCAGATCGGCTCCAGCGCGATGGCCTACAAGCGCAACCCCATGCGGGCCGAGCGGATCGGCGCGCTGGCGCGGTTCGTGATCTCGCTCCAGTCCAACGCGGCCCACACCGCGGCCAGCCAGTGGCTCGAGCGGACCCTGGACGATTCCGCCAACCGGCGACTCTCGCTGCCCGAGGCGTTTCTCGCCACCGACGCCATTCTCATCCTGCTCGAACACGTCGCCGCCGGGCTCGAAGTGCGCGAAGCGGTGATCCGGAGCCATGTCGAGGCCCAGATGCCGTTCATGGCCACGGAACGCTGGCTGATGCTGGGCACCAGCGCGGGCGGCGACCGCCAGGTGCTGCACGAAGTCATCCGGCGCCACAGCCTCGCCGCGGCGGAGGCGGTTGCCCGCGGCGAAGCCAATTCGCTCATTGAACGCCTGACGGCCGACCCGGCCTTCCGCACCATCCCGGTCGAACGGCTCCGGGCCGAGCTCGATCCCGTGCGGTATACCG
>DASTEX010000340.1:0-10164 GCA_035709185.1 Gemmatimonadales bacterium | reverse complement strand
GAGGGGCCCCGCGACCACCGCGCTCGCGACCAGGACGGCGAGCGCGCGGGTCACCGGGGGCTCCCGGACACGAGGCGGCGTTTCCACTGCCCTGGTTCCGCCAGGAGGTGACAGACGGAGCATTCCTTTTCGGGGAAATGGTCCGCCTCCTGTTCCGCGTGACAGGTGGCGCAGAACGATCGGGTCGGCGTCAGCAGATGGATCGTGGCCGGGGTGTGACAGGCATCGCACCGGGTGTGGCTGATCTCGACGCCCGGCTCGTGCTTCTCCCGGATATCGTACCCGCGGTGACAGTCGCCGCAGTCCCGGGCCGGTTCGTGATGCTCGGCGTGACAGTCGCGGCACGACGCCGCTCGACTGGTGAGCGCCAGGGTGACCGGTTCACTGTGGCATTCCTGGCAGCGGTACTCCCGGTGCTCGGGATGGGAGAACGCGACATCGCGGGCCCGTTCCGGCTGCTTCGGCACCGCGATATGGAGCGCCATGGTCTGCGCCACCTGCAGCTCCTGCGGCTGGTGGCAATTGCCGCAGCGGGAGGTGGCCGGGGCCTGGTGATGACAGATGTTGCAGCCGCGGGGCGGTTCGAAGGTCAGCCCCGACCGTCCGGACGACGTGGTGTGACAGGTGATGCAGGCCAGCTGCCGGTGCTGGCGGTGGTTGAACGAGTCCTGCACGGCGGGGGCGGGGGTGGAGAAGGAAACGCCGGAGGAGAACTCCTCCGGCGGCGCGTCGCCCTTGCCCCGTGGCGGATCGTCCGCCGGCCCGGGCCAGTGCGAGATCCGTCGCAGGGCCCGGGTGGTATCGAAGGGCAGGGGAGGCCTGAGGCGGCTGCGCTGCCGCACGGCCTCGTGGCACTCGGTGCACTCGCTGGCGTCCACCTTGGAGGCGTGGGGCTGGTGGCAGGTCTCGCACTGCTGGGCCACCCGCCGGTGCGCCACGCCCACGTGGAACGGCTCATCCCGCCAGTCGGCATGGCACTGGGCCGAGGCGCAGCTCTTGATGGCGGCCTCGGGTGTGGCCTGGGTGTGGGGGTTGTGGCAGACGCCACACTGCCCGGTGTGCGGGTCGCGGGCGGGATTGAAGTCGGGGAGTACGTCCCGCATGTCGTGGCAGCTGAAGCACTCTTCCCGCGTGGGGCGCAGCCCGCGGCTGGCCGAGTCGAGTGAGACCATCCCGGGGAGTTCGCGGGTGAACTGGTGACAGACGATGCAGTGGAGCCCGCTGGCGGTCGCCATCTTCCCCAGCTGGATGCTGGTCTCCTCGGTGAGATGGCATCCGCGTTGGGAGCAGGTACTGTCGTTCGGGGTGAAGACGTGGGCCGTCTGAGCATGGCACGAGAGACACTCGGAACCCGAGAGCAGCTTGCCCGAGGCGGAGTCCGACTGGAGATGCAGCCGGTGGCCCGCGGTGGCTTCGATCGCCTGCCACGACTCGCTGGCCACGCCCTGCTTGTGGCAGCTCTCGCAGACGTCGCGGGGCACGTAGCCGTGGGCCGGGGCGCCGTGCTTCTCGGTGACGTCCTCCGAGAAGCGCAGGCCCGACATCCAGAGCACCATCTTGCGGGCTTCGCCCAGCGGCTTGAACTCATGGCAGGCATGGCAGTTCAGGGTGTCGTGCTTGCCGGAGAGCTGCGAAACCACCAGGTAGGAGCCGGTATCGGAGACCGCCACGACCTGACCGGGCGGGGTGAAAATGTGGCACCCGGTGCAGAACCGGGACTCATTCATGATGTAGTCGTAACTCCGGTAGCTGGCGAAGCCGGCCACCAGCAGCACCACCGCGAGCACGGCGATGACCGCGACGACGGTGGTCCGCTTCCAGCCGCGGAACCACGCGGCGACTTCCGCCTTGTTCCGCAGGAGCCACCGGAGTAACAGCAGGGCGATAACGACGCCGATCGCCACCCCGCCCCACATGACCCAGGGCGGTTGCTGAAACAGGAACTGGACGATGGGCGCGGGGGCGAACCGGCGCACCACGATCGAGTCGGCGGGATGCACGCCTTCCGGCAGCCGGCCGAGGATGGTGTCCTGGAGGCCCAGCACAGAAACCGCCGCCGAGTCGGTGAGGACTCGGACGGCGGTCAGGGATGCTTCAAACAGGTTCGGCACACAGCAACTCGTCGTTAGCGATCGATGCTGGGGAACGCCTCCCGCCGAATGATCGGCCGGTTAGGACCAGTTTGCACGGACTGGCTCCATTTGTCCATCATCGCCTTCACCGCTGGTGGTGGTGAGGGCAGGAAGCCATAGATCGATTCGAGATACGCCGCGCTCTGCAACAGCAATGCCCGGCAGAGGAACGAGTTATGGGTTCCGAAGGACCCATCGGGGTGCCCGTGCAGCCCGATGCCGCAGAGCCGGACATTGAACTCCGAACCGTCCGCCGCCGAGATCTCGGTGTCACTCGGATTCAGGTCCGTGGTGTTCGTCAGGATCAGGGGGAGGTAACCCTGGTCCGTCGGTGAGGGATCGATGACCTGGTCCCCATCGGTGTCGACCCAGAGGACGTTCTGGAGGTCGATGATCAGGTCCCGGGCTGAGTTGAAGACATTGGCGGCCACGTCGGGGCCTCCCACATGGCAGCCGGCGTTGGTGCAGGCGCTCCAGTTTCGCGCTTCGGCGGTGAAGGCGCAGTCGTCTTCGCCGGTGGGCACGCCCTGGTCATCGACGCACGGGATCGCCTCGAACTGATGCCCGGTCGACTGGAAGACGAAGTCGCCGGTCACCTGGTCGGTTACGGTGAAACGGTTCACGTGACAGCCGGCGCAGAGGTTCGGGTTGGCCGTGGTGGCGTGCGACCCGTAGATCCGCGCCGTGTCGTAGACAAAGTTGGGCGGCCGCCAGCCGGCGAAGCCGAGCAGGACCGCGCCCTGGGGACCGTGGGGCTGGTTGGCCCGTGAGCTGCCGGCCGACGGCTCCGTCCGGTAGAGGTGACAGCTCATGCACAAGTTCGCCGACGGATCCGGGTCGGCGACGCTCAGGCGCAGCTGAGCCGGGTTGGAGCTTCCGTGCGGGTCATGGCAGACGGAGCAGGTAATCGCCTGGTAGCTGGTGGCCTCGCCCTTTTCGGCGTAGTTGGTTCCGGCGTCCCACCGGGCCAGGGCGCCGCGGCCCTCGTGGCACTTCTGGCAGCTGGGATTGGGCGCCATGTGATCGTCCACGATGGCGTGGCGGGAGACGGCCCATTGCTCCACGAAGGGATGATGGGACCCGTTGTGGCATGCGGCACAGCCAGCGGATGTGTCCGGCCCGATCCCGATATTCGCTAAAGGCCGTACGAGCTGGCCCTGACTCACCGCTTCGATGTGCTCGAGGCCGGGACCGTGGCAGCTCTCGCACTGCACATCGTAATAGGTCTCGTCCTGGACTTTGTCATGGCCCACCACGCCGGTCGCCACGTTGCCGCGCTCGGTGATGGTGTGACAGGAATAACAGGAAGCCGGGGCGTCCCGGTCGTCCAGCGTCTGCCAGGCGTGGGCGTGAGCGGTTTCTTCCCAGCCGGCCTGGAAGTCCGCGTGGCAGTTGCCGCAGGTGGTCCGCCCTTCGGCGGCTGCGTAATAGCCGACAAAGCCGCTGGCCGGGTCGGCGGGTTCGTTGAAGGGTGGCCGATCCCGATAGACGATGTCGTCGTCACACCCGCTGACCGCCCCGATCGCCGCGACTCCCAGCAGGGTGGTGAGGGCCCGGAGGAATTGGGTACGCATATCGCCCCGACCGTTATTGTGAAGGTTCCTACCGTAATACTACGGCTGAAGGGAATTTCAGAGGTCCGGTCGGCATGCGCAAGAGCATGTAAAGTAACAGCTTACCCAAGCTACCTTCACTCCAGTTTAAGCCTGCCTTAATGTTGGGGTACAAACATTCCTCCCCGTGGTCGCTCCCGGGAGCACCCGCCCACCTCCGTGCGAGCCTCCCCCGGCAGTTGCCTCTCAACCACGGGAAAACCGGAGGAATTGATGCTGCATCCCGCGTCCCACCCCTGGCAAACCGGCGAGCAGTCCCTCGCAGAACACCTGGAAGAAAGCGGAGTATCCCGACGAGAATTCGTCGCCTTCTGTTCATCCTTTGCGGCGATCCTCGGCCTCGGCAGCACCGGAGGCGCCAGGATCGCCGCGGCGCTTCAGGTCCAGAAACGGCCCAGCGTGGTCTGGATCCAGCTGCAGGAATGCACCGGATGCGTGGAGTCGGTGATCCGCACCGCCGAGCCCACGGTCGGCGACCTGGTCCTGGACCTGATTTCCCTGGATTACTCCCATACCCTGATGGCCGCATCCGGTCACGCATCGGAGAAGGCACTGGCCGACGCGATGCAGGCCAACGCCGGTCAGTACCTGCTGGTGGTCACTGGCTCGGTGCCGCTGGCCGAGAACGGGATCTACCTCACCATTGCCGGCCGCACCGCGAAAGAGATCCTGGAGGAGGCGGGCCGGGGTGCCGCGGCGGTGATTGCCGTGGGGGCTTGCGCCCACTATGGCAGCGTGCAGGCCGCGCGGCCCAATCCCACCGGCGCCGTCGGCGTGCGGGACATCATCCGCGACAAGCCGGTCGTGAACATCGCGGGATGTCCGCCCATCGCCGACGTGGTCACCGCGACCATCGTGCACTACCTGACCTTCGGCCGGCTGCCGGCGATGGACGCCGAGGCCCGGCCGCTGTTCGCCTACGGCGCGCGGATCCACGACCAGTGTCCCAAGCGCGCCAACTTCGATGCCGGGCAGTTCGTCGAGGCGTTCGACGACGAGGCGGCCCGCAAGGGCTGGTGCTTGTACAAGGTCGGCTGCAAGGGTCCCGCGACCTTTTCGCCCTGTCCCATCTTCCAGTGGAACACGCGGACCAGCTGGCCCATCGGGGCCGGCCATCCCTGCATCGGCTGCACCGAGCCGCATTTCTGGGACACGATGAGCCCGTTCTACGAACGGATGCCGGATGTCGGCGGGTTCGGCGTAGAGCGCAACATCGACCTGCTCGGCGCCGCGCTCGCCCTGGGCGCGGTCGGCGGGGTCGCGGCCCACGCGGCCGCAACCGGCATTCACCAGATGCGTCAACGCAAGGTCGTGCGGGAGCTGCCGGTGATGCCGGATGAGACCCAGCGGCCGAAAGGCGGGGAGGGCTGACCATGGCGCCCACGAAAGTCGTCGTCGATCCCATTACCCGGATCGAAGGCCACCTGCGGATCGAGGCCCAGTCGGAGAACGGCCGGATCACCAGTGCCTGGGCCTCCTCGACCCAGTTCCGCGGGATCGAGATCATCATGCAGGGGCGCGACCCGCGCGATGCCTGGGCCTTTACCCAGCGGATCTGCGGCGTGTGCACCGTGGTGCACGCGGTGGCCAGCTGCCGCGCGGTGGAAGACGCGCTCGACATCCGGATCCCGCCCAACGCCAACAGCATCCGCAACCTGGTCCACGGGATGCAGTACATCCAGGACCATGTGATCCACTTCTACCACCTGCACGCGCTCGACTGGGTGGATGTGGTGAGTGCGCTCCAGGCCGACCCGGCCGCCACCAGCCGGCTGGCGGCCTCGCTCTCCCCCTGGCCCAACAACTCCGCCACCTGGTTCCGCGAGGTTCAGGAGCGGGTGAAGAAGTTCGTGGGCAGCGGCCAGCTCGGGATCTTCACCAACGGGTACTGGGGCCATCCGGCCTACAAGCTGCCGCCGGAGGCCAACCTCATGGCGGTGGCGCACTACCTGGAGGCGCTCGACTGGCAGCGGGACGTGATCCGGCTGCACACGGTGTTCGGGGGCAAGAACCCGCACCCCAACTTCCTGGTGGGCGGGATGGCCTGCGCCATCAACCTGGAGGACACCGGCACCATCAACGCCGAGCGGCTGACCGACGTGTCGGACATGATCCGGCGCGCCGCCCGGTTCGTGGAGCAGGTCTACTATCCCGATCTGCTGGCCATCGCCTCCTTCTACAAGGACTGGGCGGCGATCGGCGGCGGCACCCGCAATCATCTCGCCTGCGGCGAATTCCCCGAAGGCGGCGACATCCGCGAGGTCGAGCGGCTCTACTTCCCCCGGGGCATCATCCTCGACGGGGATATCAGCAAGGTTCATCCCTACGATCCGATGAAGGTCAAGGAGTACATCGCGAGCTCGTGGTACGAGTACTCCGGAGGTGACGGGGCCGGCCTGCACCCCTGGGAAGGCGAGACCAAGGCGAAGTACGACGGCCCCCCCACGCCGTGGACCTATCTCCAGGACCACAAGAAGTACAGCTGGATGAAGGCGCCCCGGTACGACGGGATGGCGATGCAGGTGGGCCCGCTCTCCCGCATGCTGGTGGCGTATGCCTCGGGCCACGAAGAGGCCCGGACCCTGGTGGGCGAGGTGTTAGGCAAGCTCGGGGTGGGGCCGTCGGCCCTGTTCTCCACCCTGGGACGCACCGGGGCCCGGGGGATCGAGACCGTGCTGCTGGCCCGGCGGATGAGCCGCTGGTATGACGAGATGATTGGGCGGATCAAGTCGGGCGACACCCGCACGTTCGTGGGCGACGCCTGGAGTCCCGATGCGTGGAAGCCGACCTCGCAGGGCTACGGCTACCTCGACGCGCCCCGGGGCGCGCTGGGGCACTGGGTCCAGATCGAGAACGGCAAGATCGCGCGATACCAGTGCGTGGTGCCCAGCACCTGGAACTGCTCGCCGCGGGACGCGGAGGGCACGCCCGGCCCGTACGAGGCGGCGCTGATGGACAACCATCCGCTCCAGAACCCGGAACAGCCGATCGAGATCCTGCGCACCATCCACTCGTTCGACCCGTGCATGGCCTGCGGCGTGCACGTCCTCGACGCGCAGGGCAATCTCGTGACGCAGGTGAAGGTCCAGTGACCGGCCTCACGCTCAAGCACCAGGTGCCGCCTCCGCAGGGGCGGTTTACCTGGGTGTATCTCTGGGGCTGGCCCATCCGGGCCATGCACTGGGTCGCGGCCATCTGCATCGTGCTGCTGGTGCTGACCGGCCTCTTCATCGGGCGGCCGTACTTCGTCCCCGCCGGCGACAATCCCGATCCCTTCCTGATGGGCTGGATCCGCGCGATCCACTTCGGTGCCGCGGCGGTGCTGGTGATGACCGCGATAGTGCGATTCTACTGGCTCTTTGCCGGCAACCGCTACGAACGGTTCGCCGCCCTGTTCCCGGTCCGGCGCCGCGACTGGACCAACATGTTCAAGCAGGTGAAGTACTACCTGATGATCCAGCCGGAGAAGGCGCCCCAGTACCTGGGGCACAACCCGCTGCAGCAGCTCTCGTATACCGCGATCTACCTCGTGGCGTTCGTGATGGTCGTGACCGGATTCACCCTCTACGGTCAGTCCAACCCCGGGGGCCTCTGGTACAGTCTGACCAACTGGCTGGTGCCGATCGTGGGCGGCCTCCAGCTGGTGCGCTGGATCCACCACGTGTTCACCTGGATCTTCCTCATCTTCATCCCGCTGCACGTCTACCTGGCCGTGCGGGCCGACTTCATGGAGCGGGGCGGGGTCGTGTCATCCATCGTTACCGGGGGCCGGTTCGTGCCTCCGGACCATCGCTTCGAGGATGAGTGAATGCACCGCGCCGCGACCATCGTGATCGGGCTGGGCAATCCGCTGATGGGAGATGACGGGATCGGGCTCGAATTGCTGGCCCGGCTCCAGCGGGACTGGAGCTTCGTGCCCGACGTGATCTTCCTCGACGGCGGTACCTGGGGCATGAACCTGCTGCCGGCGATCGAGGACGCGGGGCAGGTGCTCTTTCTCGACGCGGTGAACGCGGGCCGGGATCCCGGTACGCCGCTCCGGCTCGAGCGATCGGCCATTCCCCGCTGGCTCAGCATCAAGCTGTCGCCCCACCAGATCGATCTTAAGGAAGTGCTCGCCCTGGCCGAGCTGCGGGGCACGCTGCCGGAGCAGACCGTGGTGGTGGGGGTTCAGCCCGGCTCGATCGACCTGCGGACCTCGCTCAGCCCCGAGGCCGTGTCGGGACTCGACCAGGCGGCCGAGCTGGCGCGATCGACCCTGGAGCGCTGGGGGCACCGCGCCCGGCGGGAACGAGGCGTCGCCGTCTATGCATGAGCTGAGCGTGGCGCTGGAGATCTGCCGAATGGCGGAGGAGCGCCTGCCCGTGGACAGGCGCTCCGCGCTTCGGCGGGTGGGGGTGCTGGTGGGTGACGACGCCGGAATCGAACCCGCCAATCTCGAATTCTGCCTGGAGGCGCTGCTGAGCCAGCCGCCGTTCGGGCAGGCCATTCCCGACGTCCAGCGCGTGAGGGGCGACGAGCTCGCCCTGGCCTATCTCCAGGTGGATGATGGCAGTCCGGACGATTGACGTGCGCGAGCGGGTCATGGCCCGCAACGACGAGTTCGCGGCGGAGGTCCGCCGCCGGCTGGCCCGGTCCGGCACCCGGGCCTTCAACCTGGTGTCGAGCCCCGGCTCCGGCAAAACCCTGCTGCTGGAGCAGACCCTGGCCCGGCTCGGCAACGAAATCCCGATGGCCCTGATCACCGGCGATGTGCAGACCCAGAACGACGCCGACCGGCTGGCCCGGCACACCGATCGGCTGGTCCAGGCGGTGGTGACCGGTGGCGCCTGTCATCTCGATGCCCGCCAGATTCTCGAGGCCCTCGACGCCATCGACCTCGAGACCACCCGGCTGCTGTTCGTGGAGAACGTGGGCAACCTGGTCTGCCCGGCGGCGTGGGACCTGGGCGAAGCGGCCAAGATCGTGGTGCTGTCGGTGACCGAGGGCGAGGACAAGCCGCTCAAGTATCCCCGGATGTTCCGGGAGGCGCGCTGGGCCGTGCTCAACAAGATCGATCTGCTGCCGTACGTGCCGTTCGATGTCGACCGGGCCCTCGCCTGTGCCCGGCAGGTGAACCCCGGGCTCGAGTTCTTCCTGACCTCGGCCCACACCGGGGAAGGTCTCGACCGGTGGTTCGACTTTCTGCGCCGCGAGGCCGGCGCTCCCGTCGCGCCATGACCGCGCGGGCGATCATCTCGGCCCGGCACTGCCGGGTGACCGGCGTGGTCCAGGGAGTGGGCTTTCGTCCCTTCGTGCACCGGCTGGCCCATCGGCACGGACTCACGGGCTGGGTCCGGAACGACGCCGGGGAAGTGCGCCTGTTCGTGGAAGGGACCGAGCCGGGTCTCACCCGATTCTTCCAGGACCTGGTGCGAGAGGCGCCGCCGCTGGCGCGGATCGATCTGGTCAACACCGCTGCGGCCCGACCCGAGGGGCGCAAACGCTTCGAGGTCCTGGCCAGCACCGAGGTGGATCGCGAGCGGCGATTGCCGCTGCCGGCCGACGTCGTGATGTGTGCCGCCTGCCTGGCGGAGCTGCAGGACCCCGCCAACCGCCGGTATCACTACCCGTTCATCACCTGCACCGATTGCGGGCCTCGCTTCACGGTCATCCATGAGCTGCCCTACGAGCGCAGCCGGACCTCGATGGCCGCCTTTGCCCAGTGCCGGCGGTGCGAGCGGGAGTTCCGCACCCCCGAGGATCGGCGTTTTCATTCCGAGACCAACAGCTGTCCCGAGTGCGGGCCGGCGCTGTGGCTGGAAATACCGTCGAAGGCAGTCGAAGACGGTCGAAGGTGGTCGAAGGCGGTTGAAACCGACGGGCAGGCGGGCCGGCGGGACTACGAGGCGGTCCTCCACGACGCCGCTCGGCGGCTCCGCAACGGTGAGATCCTCGCCATTCGCGGGCTGGGCGGGTTCCACCTCGCGGTCGACGCCACCAGCCAGGACGCCGTCGAACGGCTGCGCGCCCGCAAGCGGCGCGAGGCCAAGCCGCTGGCGGTGATGGTGCGGAGCGTGGAAGAAGCGGAGCAGCTTGCCATTGTCGGTCCGGAGGAGCAGCGTGCGTTGCTCGCCCGGGAGCGGCCCGTGGTGCTGCTGCCGTCGCGTCCCGGCGCAGTGGCGCACTCGGTTCATCCCGGCCTCCACCTGATCGGGATCATGCTGGCCTACACGCCGCTGCACTACCGGCTGCTCGAGCTGGCCGGCCGGCCGCTGGTCATGACCAGCGGCAACCTGTCGGAGGAGCCGATAGCGGCCGGGCTCGACGAGGCGCGCCAAAGGCTGGGTGGAATTGCGGACGCGTTCCTGATGCACGACCGGGAGATCATCACCCGCTGCGATGATTCGGTGGTTCGTCCCGTGGGCCCCGACCTGATC
>DASTEX010000339.1:0-5057 GCA_035709185.1 Gemmatimonadales bacterium | reverse complement strand
AGGGGACCACTGACCGCCCAACAGGGAAGTGGTCGGGAAGAGGCTCTGGACGTTGGAGCCATCGGGGTTCATCACCATCAGGCCACCAGGCGCCTGGAAGGCGATCCTGCCGTCGGGGGACCAGAACGGCTGTGTCTCATTGCTTCCGTTCTGCGTAAGCTGATCAGTGCCGGTGCCGTCCGCATTCATCACGTAAATCTCGCTGTCTCCGTCGGCGTCGCTGTCGAAGGCGATCTGCCGGCCATCAGGCGACCAGGCCGGGTTCATTTCGTCGGCCGGATCACTGGTGAGACGGGTGACGCCGGTGCCATCCTCCCGCATGACGAAAATGTCGAAACTGCCGAAGCGGTCGTCGGTGAAGGCAATCAGCCGGGTTTTGGATGACCAGTCCGGGTTGATCCCGCCCCAGGGCCCGGGCGTGAGATTGACGTCGCCGCTACCGTCCGCATTCATCGCGTGAATACTCGTTGCACTGGTATTGAGGTCGCGAACCACAAACAGGATCGTGCCCTTGAGCTCATAGCCCTTGGCCATGGCCTGGTCCGGGCTGATCGCCTGGCGTGCCTCGGGATCGAGCGGTTGTTCCCCGCAGCCGATCAGGGTCAGCAGGGGGAGAGAGAGAATCCGGAACCTCATGTGCCAGCTCCATGTGACGAGTTACCCCTACCTGCGCAATCCAGGCCAATACGGGGCCATGGAGCCCGGTCCGGCCTCATCTCAGGACAAGCTCTACACACCTTGAGGGAGGATTCCGCCCGACTATCGCCCTGAGTTTGTGCCGGACGTGGCGTTATGGTTCGTCTGGCAGCCTGACGGAGCCCGAGCGTGAACCAGAGTATCGAGGATGAGCTGATCGGGGTGGCGCACGCGTGGGACCGGGCCATGGTCACGAACGACACGGACGCGATCGGCAGTTCATGACCGACGACTGCCGTCCCAGAGTGCCGTGCGCGAACTGGAGGCGGAACTGCAGACGGTGATCGTGGACCTGGAGACCATCGAGGCGGAAATGCACGGCGCGATCGAGGCCGACAACGGCCGCGAGTTGGTGAGGCTCCGGTCTACTCGGGAGCGACTGATTACCCACTTGACCGCCCTCCGGCGCGACCTCGGACAAGCCAGAGCTGGAGAGCAGCGGCGCCGGCGGACCCGCGGACGCGAGGCCCTGCTGGAGCAGCGGCCGGTACTGGACGAGCGACTCCGGGCGGGCACCCATCCGTTCATCTGCCGGATGAGCGGATCGGGGTCGACCGTATTCGGCCCGTACCGCAATACCGGTGACCGGGACGATGCCGCGATTATGCTGGGTAAGCGGCATGGCCGGGTCATTTCGACGGAAACTCGATAGATTTGCGGCGAGTTGGTGCGGCAATGAACCGGGAATATGGCCCCCTCTTCATTTGCATTTTGCATTCTGCATTCTACGTTCTGAATTCTTCTGCCCCTTCGTCCAATGGCAGGACACCGGACTTTGGATCCGGGAATGGTGGTTCGAGTCCACCAGGGGCAATCAGCTATCAGCGGTCAGCTGTGAGCTGGTAGTCGTCAGCGTTCTCTCCACGGGGCAGTTCCCTTCACCGAACAGCGTCCCGAGCCCCCGAAAGACATGACCAGGCCGCTGGTAGCTGAGACGCCGGTGGCTGATAGCGGGCAGCTGACCGCTGATAGCTGACAGCCGATGATTGCGACTAAGTAGGCCCCACCATTAGTTTTGCCCCCGGCGATCCAGTTGACCCGAGCCGTTCCAACCTGTTATCCTTAGAGGCTTTGGAGATGAAGGCCACCGCGCTTTCGCGCGCGCCCTACCTCGTCATGAGCGGCTCGGCCAACCGGGTGCTCGCGGAGGAGGTGGCGCAGCACTTGGAGACCCAGCTCTGCCAGGTGACGGTGCGGCGATTCGCGGATGGGGAAATCTTCGTCAAGATCGACGAGAACGTCCGCGGCCGCGACGTCTTCATCATCCAGCCGACCAACCCGCCCGCCGAGAACATCCTGGAGCTGCTGCTCCTGATGGACGCGGCCAAGCGGGCCAGCGCGGCCCGGATCACGGCGGTCATTCCGTACTTCGGATACGCCCGCCAGGATCGCAAGGACCAGCCGCGCGTGGCCATCAGCGCCAAGCTCATGGCCAACCTGGTGTCCCAGGCGGGCGCCGACCGGGTGCTGGCGATCGACTTCCACCAGCACCAGCTGCAGGGGTTCTTCGACCTGCCGGTGGACCACCTGTATGCCGCGCCGGTGTTCGTCAGCCACTACCGGCAGAAGCAGTTCAAGGACCTGGTCGTGGTGGCGTCCGATGTCGGGGGCGCCAAGATGGCGCGCGGGTTCGCCAAACGGTTGAACGCGTCGCTCGCCATCATCGACAAGCGGCGCACCGCGGCCAACGTGGCGGAAGCCGTCAACGTGGTCGGTGAAGTCGAAGGCCGGGACTGCATGATCCCGGACGACATGATCGACACCGGCGGCACCATGGTCGAGGCGGTGCACGCGCTCAAGCGGCTCGGCGCCGGAAAGATCTACATCTGTGCCACGCACGCGCTCTTGTCGGGTCCGGCGTGCGAGCGGCTCTCGCAGGCGCCGGTGGAGGAGATCGCGGTCACCAACACGATCGCGCTCCCGCCGGATCGGAAGTTCGAGAAACTCACGGTGCTTTCCATCGCCCCGCTCCTGAGCAAGGCGATCGGATACACCCATAGCGATTTGTCGGTCAGCTCGCTGTTCGAATAGGAAGGAATGCCCTCATGGCCCCGCAGGTGACTCTCTCCGCCACGCCCCGCGACACCAAAGGCAAGGGTGCGGCCCGCGCGCTCCGCCGCGCCGGCCGGATCCCCGCCATCCTGTACGGGCAGAACCGCGCGCCGGAAAGCCTCGAGGTCGATGCCACCCAGGCTTCCCGCCTGCTCCAGGCCATCGGCGCGGCCGCCACGGTCATCGATGTCACCGTCGGCGACCGCGCCCCGGTCAAGGCGCTGATTCGCGAAGTGCAGCGCAATCCGGTCCGGCCGGCCGACCTGCTGCATCTCGATCTCTACGAGATCACCGCCGACCAGAAGATCATCGTGGAAGTGCCGGTGCACCTGGTGGGTATTCCGGACGGGGTCCGCAACAGCGGCGGCGTGCTCGATCACCTGCTGCACAAGCTCGAGATCCGGGTGTACCCCAGGGATCTCCCCCAGCATATCGACGTCGACGTGACGGCCCTCACCATCGGGCACCAGGTGTTCGTGCGCGACGTGGTGGTGCCTAACGCCGAGATTCTGAACGATCCCGGCCAGCCCGTCTGCACGGTGGTCCCGCCCCGGACCGAGGCGGCCGAGACGCCGGCCCCGGTAGCGGAGGTCGCCGAGCCGGAGCTGATTCGCAAGCCGAAGCCGGAAGAGGAAGCCGCCGCCGAGGAGTAGCCCCTGCATACCATCGTGGGTCTCGGCAATCCCGGTTCCGAATACGCCGAGACCCGCCACAACGCCGGGTGGTGGCTGGCCGATCACCTGGCGGCGCGGTGGGGATGGGGTTCCTGGCGCCGGGAGCGGTGGTATCGGATACTCGTCGGCGAGGCGCAGGGGAAGCCGGTCCGCCTGGTCAAACCCCTGACCTACATGAATCGCAGCGGGGCCGTCCTCGCACCGCTGCATGCGCTTGCCGAATTCCATCCCGCCACCGAACTGCTCATTCTGGTCGACGAAGCGGCCCTCCCGCTGGGCTCGTTCCGCCTGCGGGCCGGCGGGTCCGCCGGGGGGCATAACGGGCTCAAGAGCATCGAAGCCGCGGTCGGGAGCCGCGACTACGCCCGGCTGCGCATCGGAGTGGGTCCGGTCCCCCCGGGACTCGACGAGCTGGCGGAGTGGGTCCTGGGCCAGGCCTCCCGGGAGGAACGGCAGGTCATCGGCGAGCTGCTCGAGGTGATGGCGGAAGCCGTGGAGTGCTGGCTGGCGCAGGGCATTGACGTGGCGATGAACCGATACAATCGGAGGGAGAACCCGTGACCCAGTACGCGCTCTATGCAGCGCTCGGCGGCCTGGGCGGCCTGGTCGTCGCCTTCCTGGTGTACCAGTATGTCCGGCGGCAGTCCGACGGTTCGCAAATCATGCGCGACATCGCCGGACTGATCGAGACCGGCGCCATGGCCTTTCTCCGGCGGGAATACAGCATCCTCCTTCCGTTCCTGCTGATCGTGGCCGGGCTGCTCAGCGCCGCTGTCGGGTACCGTACCGGGCTGGCGTACGTCTTCGGCGGACTCTGTTCCATCGCGGCCGGCTTCTTCGGGATGAAGGCGGCCACCAAGGCGAACGTGCGGACCGCGGAAGCCGCCCGGGATGCGGGTCAGGGCAAGGCCCTGCGCATCGCTTTCAACGGAGGGGCCGTCATGGGGCTGGCGGTCGCCTCCCTGGGTCTCCTGGGCATCGGCACGGTCACCTACCTGATGCTGCCGGTCGGCGCCGTGGACTGCGAGTCCTTCAAGGCCTTCTCCGAGATCATTTCCGGCTACGCCATGGGCGCGTCTTCCAGCGCCCTGTTCGCCCGCGTGGGTGGCGGGATTTACACCAAGGCCGCGGACGTCGGCGCCGACCTGGTCGGAAAAGTCGAAGCCGGCATTCCGGAAGACGATCCCCGCAATCCCGCCACCATCGCAGACAACGTGGGCGACAACGTGGGCGATGTGGCCGGCATGGGCGCCGACATCTTCGAGAGCTATGTCGGCGCCGTGATCGCGACCGTGGCCCTGGCCGCGACTTCGCCCGTGATCGCCGACGCGATGCGAGGCAACGCCGTCCTCCTCCCGATCGTGATGGTCCTGGCGGGCCTGCTCTGCTCGGTCGTCGGCATCGGCGCCATGAAGCTGCTGGAGCGGGGCTCGCCCGCCAATGCGCTGAGACTCACCACCTTCATTGCCGCCGGACTGTTCGTTGCCGGCGCCTGGTTCCTGGTGGCGGCGCTGCCGGTCGGAATGGAGGGTCGTCCGGTGATGGGCCCGTTCTGGGCCGTCGTTGCCGGCACCGTGGCCGGCATCGCGATCGGGCTGGTCACCGAGTACTTCACCTCGTCCCGGCCGGTCCGGC
>DASTEX010000338.1:0-5832 GCA_035709185.1 Gemmatimonadales bacterium | reverse complement strand
ACTTGTTGCCGATGGCCTCGAGGATCTGATCGTTGGAGAGAGTGGTGGACATGTCGTTTCCTTCCCGCGTCAGTTAGAGCTTTGAGTCGGGCCTTCGGCCTGCCGCTTTTCGCGGAGCGCCTCGAGGGCGCCGACCACCTGATACAGAATCCCGTTGAGCGCTCCCACGAAGGTGCCCAGCAGCACTTCGCGCGAAGGCAATTCGCCCAGGCGCTTCACGTAGGCCGCTTCGACCTTCCGGCCCTCGACCAGGCCGGCCTTCACGGAGGGCTTTTCGTGCTGTTTGGCGAACTCCCCCAGCACCTTGGCCGCCGGCAGCGGATCGTCGCCCGCGAGCACGATCCCCACGGGGCCCTTCAGCAGCTCGCCTTCGATGGCCGTGATGTTGCCGGCCGCGAGGGCGCGGCGGGCCAAGGTGTTCTTGACCACGACGTAGCGGGCGCCCACCGCGCGAAGGCGGCGGCGGAAGTCCGTCATCCGGTCGACCGTCAGACCGGTGAAATCGGTGATGTAAAGCGTGGCCGAGCCCTTGAGCCGCTCCGTGAGGGCCTCGACCGACGACTGTCGTTCAGTCTTGCTCATCTGTACCCCGACGTATCGAGCCGGATGCCCGGGCCCATGGTGCTGGAAATCGACGCCGAGCGGAGGTACGTGCCCTTGGCCGCCGACGGCTTGGCCTTGACGATGGTCTCGAGGAAAGCCTGCAGGTTGTCCTGCAGCTGCTGGGCCGAGAACGAAACCTTCCCGATGGGCGCGTGCACGTTCCCGGTCTTGTCGACCCGGAACTCGATCTTGCCGGCCTTGATCTCGCGCACCGCCCGGGTCACGTCCATGGTGACCGTGCCGGCCTTGGGGTTCGGCATGAGCCCGCGGGGACCGAGGATCCGGCCCAACGCACCCAGCTGACCCATCATGT
The DNA here is from genome assembly GCA_035709185.1 of Gemmatimonadales bacterium. Lineage (GTDB taxonomy): Bacteria > Gemmatimonadota > Gemmatimonadetes > Gemmatimonadales > GWC2-71-9 > SZUA-320. The sequence continues at coordinate 4,916 of DASTEX010000338.1, read as the reverse complement.
CAGGCGTCGCCACGATCACGTCGCACTCGAGCCACCCGTCCTTGAGCTTCTGGATGAACTCCGGGCCCACGAAATCGGCCCCGGCGGCTTCGGCTTCCTTGGCCCGGTCGCCCTGGGCGATCACCAGCACGCGGACGCTCTTGCCGGTCCCGTGCGGCAGCACCACCGTGCCCCGGACCACCTGGTCGGCGTGCCGGGGATCCACGCCCAGCCGCACGGCGGCGTCGACCGTCTCGTCGAACTTGGCGAACGCGGTGGCCTTGACCAGCGCGCACGCCTCACTGAGGCCGTAATCGCGGGCCCGATCCACCTTGGCCGCCGAGGTGCGGAATTTCTTGCCGATGGTCGCCATCAGTCCGCCACCTCCAGCCCCATCGAGCGGGCCGTCCCCGCGATCATGCGCATCGCCGAATCGACGTCGGACGCATTCAGGTCCTGCATCTTGAGCTCGGCAATCTTCTTGAGCTGAGCCCGGGTCACCTTGCCGACCTTGGTGCGGTTGGAGGTGGCGCTGCCCTTCTCGATTCCGGCTTCCTTCAGCAGCAGATTCGCCGCTGGCGGCGTCTTGGTGATGAAGGTGAAGGTGCGGTCGGCGAAGATGGTCACGATCACCGGAATGACCATGCCGGCCTGGCTCTGGGTCCTGGCGTTGAACTGCTTGCAGAACTCCATGATGTTCACGCCGTGCGGCCCCAGAGCCGTACCCACCGGCGGCGCCGGATTCGCAGCACCGGCGGGGCACTGCAGTTTGACCACCGCCGTAACTTTTTTCGCCATCTGAGCCCTCTCGACCCTTGTGAGTCTGCCGCAATTCTCCGTGCGGTGGCGGTGTTCTCGCTGTCAGCTCTCAGCTATCAGCTGTCAGCTAGTGCCCCCTCAACTGCAGGTAATCCATCTCCACCGTCGTGGGCCGGCCGAACAGACTCACCGAGACCTTCACCTTGCCCTTCTCGGCCAGGACTTCTTCCACCGTGCCGCTGAAGTCGGCGAAGGGTCCTTCGGTGATCTCCACCGCCTGGCCCACCAGGAACGGGATTTCCTCTTTCGGCGCCGTCTCGGCCGTTTCCTCGGCGATCCCCAGCAGCCGGTTGACTTCCTCCGGCCGGAGGGGCTGCGGGGCCTTGCCGGTGCCCACGAACTTGATGACACCCTGGGTGCTGTTCACCAGGTGCTGAGCTTCCTGGCTCATGGTGGTCTCGATCAGGACGTAGCCGGGATAGAGCTTGCGCTCCACCAGGACCTTCTTGCCGTTCTTGATCTCGATCACTTCCTGGGTCGGTACCAGGGCCTGCTTGACCAGCTTCTCCTCGGCCGCGCGCGGGTCTTCCTCGATCCGGCGCTGCAGCAGCGAACAGACCTTCTTCTCGTGGCCGGCCGTGGTCTGAATCGCGTACCAGCGGTACGTGCCCATGACCGGCTCCTACTGGGCGAGGCGGGCGACGCCCCGCACCAGGATCAGCTGCAGCAGGAAGTCCAGCAGGCCGATCGTGATCCCGAGGACCAGGGCCAGGATCACCACGGCTCGCGTGGCCTTGATCAGCTCCGGGCGCGTGGGCCAAGTCACCTTCTTCATCTCGACCTGGACGTTATGCAGAAATCCGCGCACCGCCCCGAGCCGGGCGGGCAGGCCGCCGGACGCGGGGGACTGGGCCTGTTCCACTACTTGGACTCCTTATGCGCCAGGTGCTTGTTGCACCGGGGGCAGAACTTCTTCCATTCCACCCGTTCGGGATGAACGCGGCGGTTCTTGTCGGTGAAATAGTTCCGGCTCTTGCAGGCCGTGCATTCGAGGATGATCTTCTCGCGCGGCATCGCCACATCCTTCCGTCATCGGTTGCCGGGTGACAACCGCACAGTGAGGGCGGGGATCCGGACCGCGACTGCCGGTCCGATACAGATGACGGAAGCCTGGACGTCGGGTCCAAAACCCGATGCCCGCAGCTTGATGCCGCTGAAGCGCCCGCCTCTGGTCCTACCGCCCTGGCCTTCCGGTGGTCAACGCACGGCAGGCTGCCGCTTGGATGCTCCCACCGGGGGTTTGTGCCCGAAAACCGCGCAAGGGGGTTCCCAGACAGACTTGTATACTAGGTATCGTCTATCCTGTTGTCAATTCTAGGAGTCGCGAGTCAACCCGTGATCGGTACTCACGCCCGAGCCGCCCGTGAATGAAGACGTGGTCGCCCCTTGGGGCGGGCCCGAACTCGCAGGCCATATCTCGGCGGCAGCCCACCGGATCGAGGACACCCTCCAGTCGTACGCCCCCTACCTGGCTCCGATGGTCCTGCAGTGGTTCCGATCCGTCTCTCCCGGCGGGGAGATTGCCAACTACTTCCTCCATGAGCGCCGGTTTCCGATGTTGCTGCTGCCCTGGTGGCTCAGTCGCTCGCTGGGGACCCAAGCCGACCAGCGCTTCCACCGAGACCTGGCCTACTCGACCATCTCGGGCTATTCGGCCATCCGGCTGCTTGACGATGCACTCGACGCGGGAACGTGCCGGATAGACCGGCTCCCCGCCTGCCTCATTCTGCAGGCTGAATTCCAGGCAACGCTGAACCAGTACTTCCGCGCAGGTCATCCCTTCTGGGAGGTGTTCCGGCGCCAGTGGTACGGCAGCGCCGATTTCGCCCCCGATCATGTCGGCACGCGAGACTTCGAGCGGAGGACCGAGCGACGGCTGGGACCGGCGCTCATCCCACTGGCCGCAGTCGCGTGGCACGCGGAACGCCCCGATGGCCTGGACCCCTGGGCCCGGTTGCTCGCTCGACTGGCCCGGCTGGAGCAACTCCTGGACGACCTCACCGACTGGCTGATCGACCATCAGCGCGATGCACCCAATGCCGTTCTGGCCCTCTATCGCAGCCGCGCCAAAGCGGGGGAGCCCCTCGAGACCTGGATGTTGCGCGACGGACTGGACCAGGGATTCGCCCTGGCCGATGGGTATCTCCGCGAGGTGATCCAGATCGCCAACCCGCTCGGCTCCTCCGACGTCAACGACTTCCTCGACCGCCGGGGATCCATGCTGAAGACCCTGCGGGCGGAGGTCGAACCCGGGCTTCAGGAACTGGAACGGCTGCGCCAATCATTCTATTTGCCTTGACCCCCCCCGAGACGACGGTAGATTCTCCGCGCTCAAGCCAGCCCCACAATTACCCCGCGTGACGACCGGAGGTCCCCGATGGCGCAGACGTACATCGGTTTCAACCAGCTCGTGGTCAAGATGCTGGGCGACGCTACTTTCCGGGCGGCGGTGATGAAGAACCCCGCCGCCGCGCTCAGATCCATCCGCGTCAAGGCCACAGCGAGGCAGATCGCCGCCCTCAAGGCCGTGGACTGGGCCAGCCTCGAGCGGGTGTTCCAGTCCTTCCAGAAGGGCGTTCATCCCAACACCTTCACCTGATTGTGTTGCGGTTCGCGCTGCTGCAGGAGGCCGCTACCGCACGGGGTGGCCTGCCAACCTTCTCGCAGCTGGTGACGGCCGGAGCGCCGCAGTACGCGGCGCTCCTCGCGTTTCTGGGCGATCTCCTATGGGCGGCGGTGTACATCCTTGCCATCATCATAGGCCGGAAGCAGCGGACCTACGCCATCCCGATGGTCGCCATCGGCCTCAACGTCGCCTGGGAGCTGGTCCATACCGTCATCCACCCGCCGGCTCATCTCAGCGAACTGATCGCCCACCTGGTCTGGTTCGGCTTCGATCTGATCATCGTCTTCCAGCTCGTGCGCTACGGCCGGGAGCGGCAGGAGAACGAAGTAGTGCGCCGCTTCTTCGGCGGTATCGTGCTCGGCATTCTGGGCATGGCATTGGTGGGACACATCACCTTCTACGATCACGTCACCGCCAACGCCATCTTCCCCGACCGTGACGGCGTCGTGTCCGCCTTCCTCATCAACCTGGTCATGAGTGTCCTGTTCATCGGGTTTTACTTCGCCCGACCCAACGGCGAAGGGATTTCCCGACCGGTTGCCTGGCTCAAGCTGCTGGGGACCGGTATGATCTCACTGGCCAACGTCATCGCCTTCGAAACCACACCGGCAGTCCGGTACGAAGTACAGATCCGGCGGGCGGGGACCGCCGAATGGGTCGATGCCGGAAGCATCGGGAGCCAGACGGTGCACCCCGGATTTCTGTATTTCCTGTTCGGGGCCATTCTGGTTTTCGACCTGATCTACCTGGTTCTGCTATACCGTCGCCCCCGGACCGCCTGATCGAGCCGGAGACAGCTCAGAAGCAGCCGGAGGCTCCGGCGGGCATCGTCGGATCCCAGCCCTGGCCGCCGTTCCGAGATCATCGACCATCCCGAGCGAGCGAAGAATTCCGGCACGATGACCTGACCTTCATGACGCAAGTCGGTTCCATCCAGATCGGCCTCGAAGCGGGGGATGTCGCCCCGTCCAAGAGCGCGACGTTCCGAGGCCAGGATCGCCCCGACTGCCGCCTCGTCGCGGACCCCGGGGGGCGGGGCGAGGCGCATCGAGCCCCGGCGAAGCGCCGCGACATATCTCCGGGTTGACCGAATCACGATGCGGATCCGGATCTTCCGAAACCGCCCCATGACTCCGGATGGCGCAAGCCAGCGACCGACCGTGCGATGGCCCAGGAAGCGATACACCGACCGATAGCCCGATTTGATCGCGGCCTCCTGTCGGGGCCCGGCGCCGAGCCCGGACAGGAGGGCGATTTCCCGGGTTCCAGGGGGCCAGGGAAGGACGCCGGTGAGGATGATGGAGGGGAGCGTTTCGAACCCGGGAAGCCGAGGATGCCCTACGGTCTCTGCGTCAACCAGAATCGGCTGCCCCCGCCGGAAAACGAAGTTGTCGAGGTGAGCGTCACGGACCTCCAGCAGATCGAGCAACGCAGCGATGGCGCCGAGCCGGCGGTGGGCCCGTAACGAGGAGATGGCTCGCTGATCAGGCGG
>DASTEX010000337.1:0-3946 GCA_035709185.1 Gemmatimonadales bacterium | reverse complement strand
CGAGGACGCGAAGCTCGAGATGGCAATCGCCCTGCGAGGACGGGGCGCATGGTACGGCATCCGCAATGCCCTCAGCTGGTTCCCCCTGGTGCCCGATCCCACGGTTCACCGGTTCGATCCCGTCCAGCTGCAGTACGACGTGGCCCGGCTGCGCCGCTTCTATGCCGAGTCCGGTTTTCTCGAGACCGACGTCCGGTACGAGGTGCGGTATCAGGCCGACAAGAATCTGGTGGACGTGGATCTGATCATCACGGAAGGACGTCCGGTGGTGCTGCAGTCCGTCCTGGTTGCGGGCGCCGGCGACGTGGACCCGGCCCGGCAGCTGCCGGACGACATGCGGTCGGACTGGGACGACCGGCGCATCAGCGTCGAGACCGACACCGGCGGACGATACACCCTGGAGAGACGCATCCGGCATGAGCGCGAAATCCTCGACTGGTGGAAGAATCGCGGCTGGGCGTTTGCCACCATCCGGACGGACCCGGTCATCGATTCCGCTGCGGCGAGCGCCAGGGTCCGCCTGACTCTCACACCCGGACCCCGTGCCCGGATCGGGCGCATCCGGATCGACGGGAGTGAAAGCGTCTCGCACGATGTCATTCTGCGGGTGCTGCCCTTCAAACCGGGCGACTGGTTTGCCGGCGCCCAGCTGGTCGAGGGCCAGCGGCGGCTGTTTGCCCTGGAGTTGTTCCGGCTGGCGCTGGTGGATCTCGAGCCGGAGAGCCCGCCCGACTCCGTGGCCCACATCCGGGTGCGCATTCGGGAAAGCCGGCCCCGGCTCATCACCGGCGAGCTGGGCTATGTGAGCGGAGCGGGGTTGACCGCGTCGGGCGAGTTTGCCCACCGCAACTTCCTGGGCGGGGCCCGCAGCCTGACGCTCTCGCTGCTGGGGGAAACCGGCCTGCTGGGGACCGGCGCCATTCCGAACCGGGAGTTCCGCGCCGCCCTGACCTACCGCCAACCCTGGTTTCTGCACCCGCGCACGTCGCTGCGCCTGTCGCCCTTCTACCATTATCGGGATGACCTGACCGATCGCTCGTGGCAGTATGGCTTCGAGACGTCGTTGTTGTATCAGCTCGGGTCCAACCGGGTGCTCTCGCTTACCCATCGCTACAGCAGCCGCCGGATTCTGGACTACCGGCTGGGCACCGGCAGCTCCATTGACCTGGAAACTCTGCTCGAGCTGATTGCCACCGGCGTGTTCGATTCGGCGGGGCAGACCATCGAGCGGTCCACCCTGGGATTGACCGGAGTGGTGGGGCGCTACGATCCGACCCGGCTCACCGAGGCGCTCCAGGCCCGGCCTACCATCGAGGTCACAGTCCCCTCCGGACTCAATACCATCGAGTACGTCTCGCTGGACGTGCCGGTCATCGCCTATCGGCCGTTAGGCGGACGGCTGGCGCTCTCCGGCCGGCTCCGCCTGGGCCGGGTCATTCCCTTCGGCAAGACCTCGGCGGGCGAGCCCTCGCTGCTGGATCGGATCGAGCTGCGGGATGTGCTGCTCACCGCCGGCGGCACCGCGAGCGTCCGCGGCTGGGGCGAGGCCCTGCTGGGTCCCAAATTCGTGAATCTGATCTTCACTCCGACCGCCAACCCCGATTCGCTGCTGCTCGAGGCGAACGGCTATGCCCCGGTGGGCGGGCTGCAGCGCGCGGCCGGCTCGCTCGAGCTGCAGATGCCGTTCCCGGGGCTGGGGCCGAGCTGGGGCACCCACGTGTTCCTGGACGGAGGGCGGGTCTGGACCAGCGACCAGCGTTTCGCCGGGGAAGATCCCTACGATGAACAGCGCTGGTTCTTCGGAGCAGGGGCCGGGTTTCAGGTCGCCACCATCGTGGGACCGATCCGGTTCTCGGCGGGCTGGAAGCTCAATCCCTCGCCGCTGGACCTGCGGGACCCCGACGCCGTCTTCCAGGCGCTGTTGCTCGGCCTTCCGGTATCCAGCGTGCCGACCGACTGGAAACACCGCCTGCATCTGCATGTCTCGCTGGGACACGGGTTCTGACCGGATGCTGGTGGTTGGCCCGGTGGACCTGGATCCGCCTTCACGGTCAGCCGATCAGCTGTAACGGCTGCGACCCGGGCTTCCAACCCCATTGACATTCCTGGTGTCTCGGTGCATATAGGCACTCTGCCTATAGCGGCCGTCGGGAGCCGACATGACGCCAGCCAAGACCCGCAGCCCCGCCGAACTGCTGCCACTGCGTTCCGTGGACTTTCTGGTCCTGCTGATGTTGGGCCGGGGCGAACGGCACGGCTACGGGATCATGCAGGACGTACTGGTTCACACCGATGGCCGCACGGAGCTCGAGGCTGGGTCGTTGTACCGCACGATTCGCCGCCTCGCGGAGGAGAAACTCCTCGAGGAATCTGCCCGGCGCCCCGCAGCCGAGTCGGACGATGAACGGCGCCGCTACTACAGACTGACACCGTTCGGGCGCCGCGTCGTGGCGGCCGAGGCGGCCCGGCTGCGTGCCCTGGTCCGCCTGGCGGAACATGCGCGGCTGCTGGCGCCGGAGCCCCCCGGGTAGCCATGACCGAATACCGGCGCACGAAGCCGCGCAACTTCTCCGAACGGCTGTACCGCGTCCTGCTTTACGCCTACCCGCGGAGTTTCCGGGACGAGTTCGGCGACGCCATGATCGAGTTCCATCGCGACCGGCTGGCGCACGCGCGCCGCGAAGCCGGGCTCCCACGCAGGGCGGGTGTGTGGGCCCAGGTCGCCACCGACCTGCTGCGTAATGCGCTGCCAGCGCGGGTCGAATCGGTCCGGCGGCGCATCCGCAAGCACGCCGAGGCACGCGCCGCACGGCGGGAAGTCATGCCCGCCAAAAGGGAGGAACTCATGTTCCAGTCCTTCATTCAGGATGTTCGCTTCGCGCTCCGTGGCATGCGCCGCACGCCGGCCTTCACCGCCACGGTGCTCGCCACGCTGGCGCTCGGCATCGGCGGCAGCGTCGCCGCGTTCAGCGCGGTGAACGGCGTCCTGCTCCGGCCGCTGCCCTTCCGCGACCCGGCCCGCCTGGTGCGACTGGAGCACCGCGCACCGTACCAGACAGTATCCGAGCCGGAGTTCGCCGATTACCGGCGAGACGCCAGGTCGTTCTCCAGGCTGGCGGCCTACAGTGACGCGTTCGCCATTATTGCGGCCGGCAGCGGCGCCGAGCCGGAGCGCCTCCGCGTGCTCCAGGTCACGGACGATTTCTTCGCCACCCTTGGCACGACCGTGTTGCTGGGACGCACGTTCACGGCCGAGGAGGAAATCCGCGGCGGGCCCCCGGTGGTGGTCATCAGCCACGGTCTGTGGATGCGGCGTTTCGGGGGCGATGCGGCGGCGGTAGGCCAGCAGATCGTCATGAACGATCGGCCCCGCACCGTGGTCGGCGTGCTGGCACCCGGCGCGGAGTTCCCGTCGAACGACTATTCGGCATGGTTGCCCACGCGGCTCAACTACGACACGCTGTGGACCCGCAACAATCACTACCTGTCCGTCATCGGTCGCCTGGCACCGGGCGCCAGCGCGGAGCAGGCGTCCGCCGAAGTGCGCGCCCTGGCGCAGCGGATGTCGCGCGACTTTCCGGAGACGTACAGCCCGGACGAGCCGCTCATCGCGGGGGTCGTCCCGCTGCACAACCATACGGTCGCCGAAGTGCGCCCCTACCTCGTGACGCTGCTCGGGGCGGTGCTGTTCGTGCAGCTGATCGCGTGCGTCAACGTGGCGAACCTGCTGCTCGCGAGGGGTGAAGCGCGCCGGAAGGAGCTCGCGATTCGGTCGGCGCTGGGTGCCGGCGGCCTTCGCGTCGCGCGCCAGGCTTTCACCGAGAGCCTGCTGCTGGCGGGCATGGGTGGGGTCGCCGGAGTGGCGCTGGCCGCTATGGCCGTGCGAGTCCTGCGATCGGTGGTGCCGGCGAACGTCCCGCGCGCGCAGGACATTGCCATCGACCCA
>DASTEX010000336.1:0-3809 GCA_035709185.1 Gemmatimonadales bacterium | reverse complement strand
CTTCGACCGCGCCTACGCCGCGATCGTGGCCGAGCACCTCGAGGCGCTGGTGGACGATTTCCGGGAGGAGAGACAGGAGGCACGGGCGCAGGCCGTGCGCAGGTTGGCGGAGGACGAGCTGCCGATGCTACGCGAGCACCTGGCGCGTGCCCGCAGGCTGGAGGCGAAAGAGAGCCGGCGAGTGGAGGATCCCGACCGGAAGTGAACTGAGGCGGATGCTCAGGGTGAGCGGCTGCGGGTGTGATAGCTCTGTCACCCTGAGCGAAGCGAAGGGGACCATGCTCGATATGGCCCCCTTCGCTGCGCTCAGGGTGACGAGGGTCGTGCCGTCAGTAGCTGGACCAGGTATCGGTCCAGCCGTTGCGGACCCGCTGGACCGAGCCGATGCGCTTGAGCGCCGAGGCGATGGTGCAGGAGTTGTACTGGAAGGTCTTGTTGCCGTTCGCAATGGCGTTCTGGGGCACGGCGATGCCCAGCTTGATGTTCAGCGCCGTGATCGTGGCGCCCTGGATGGCGTTGTTGCCGTTCGAGATCAGCACGCCGCCCACCAGGACGATCCCTTCGTGGCCCCAGCTGCCGCCCATCGTCAGATTGCCGGTGACGATCAGAATGCCCTTCCCGTTGGTCTCGCCGCCGCTCAGGTCCAGGTCGCCGTTCACCATGATGACCGGCCAGTTGGCCATCTGGGCAGCGGTGGGCCAAGGGTCCGTCGGGTACACGTAATTGGGCGGCAGCGCGGTCCCGGCGCTGATCCCGGCCCAGTCCAGCTCCACGGCGTCCTTGCCGGTGCCACCGGTCCCGGCCGTGCCCAGACTGATCGGCGCATTATCGGGGTTGCCGTTGATGGGGGTGGTCTGTCCGGTGTAAGTGCCCGTCGGCACCGCTACCCCCGGGATCGCCGGCAGGCCGCCGCAGGCGTCGTTGCCGTCGAGCGCGCCGGAGTTGCCGTTCTTGTCCACGCCCGAGAGGCTGGTGAACGCGGCGTTCAGATCGAAATCCGCCGGACGCCAGTAGGCGTACTGCGCCACGGTGCGCTGCGCCGGAGGGACCCGGGAGCCGTAGCGCTTGGCGGTGGTGTTGGTGCCCCTCGAGGTCACTACGTAGACGGCCGGCGTCGTGCTGGTCGAGTCGCGCAGCCGGCGAAAGGCGATACGGGCGGTACCGCCCGGCAGGGTGGTGATGGTGCTGTCGTGGCTGATCGGCGGCACCGTGCCCGGCGGCAGCGCGGTGAGGCCCTTGAAGTACTCCTCCATCCCGGCCTGCGCCACCGCGAAGGCGTCCATCACCGCTTCCTGGTCGCTGGTGATCTGCCGCTCGGAGGAGAGCCGGGAAGCGGCGACCATCATGGACAGGCTGAGGATCGAGATCACCAGGATGCTCAGGGGGAGCGTCGCTCCCCGGCGGTCGGCACACGTCGTCCCAGGCATCGCTTCCCCCGCTCAGTCGGGCCGGTTGTTGAAGAAGATCGAGGTGTTCAGCAAGGTCCGCATCGGCGCGGAGCTGCCCCGGGGTGCGAGGTTGCTCTGCCCGTCGAGCTGGAACTCGAGGCCGCGGATGCTCGCGAGCGAGGCGGGGACGGCGCTCTGGGGCGTGGTGGCGTAGTTCACGTAGAAGCGTACCCGCGCCGTGGTGTCGAAGGGAGCCGCCAGCTCCTCGGTGGTGTTGGGGGTCACCAGGGTCCGCCACAGACCCACCCGCCCAGGCACCAGCGCGGACGCCTTGAACTCGTAGCGGACTCGGCGGAAGAGGAAGAAGATGGTGCCGACCGGAGGCACCGGGCTCACCGTGCCGCCGACCGTCACGGTCCGCCCCGGCGGCGATCCGCTGATGGACGGGAGCGTGGTGATGTTGGCCACGGTACAGGGGCCGGCGCCCGCCGCGCTGAGACTGATGCTGGCGGTCACGTACTGGTAGACCCCGTTAGCATCCCGCCAGGCGAAGCCGGAGAAGCCGGGCGCGTCGTACATGGCCGAGTCCACCGGCAGGAGGCTCAGTGTGGTCGTCACGCCGGTGCTGGCGCACATGATCCCGTAGGCATACGGCACCCGGAGGGTGAAGTCGGTACCACCGGCCGCCGCCGCCTCGACGCCTCCCACCGCCTCCACGTTCCGCGCCTCGGCGAACAGCCGGTTGAGGGTGCTGCGGGAGACCGCCCGCGAGCTGCGCCACGCCTCCTGGTGCTCCATGAACCTGCCCTGGCTCATGATCATCTGCAGCAGGCCGGCACCGACCACACCCAGGACCACGATCGAGATCACCAGCTCGATGAGGGTGAAGCCCCGTCGGAACGAGCGCGCGGCGGTCATGGTCATGGGGTGCTCAGCGGCTCGGCGCGGATCGGGTGGCTGCGAACCAGAACGGCCGTGTCGGGCGGAAGCGTGCCTCCCCCGGAGGGCGTCACCACCACGGTGGCCTGGCGGGAGACGGTCGAGAGGCTGCTGATCGTGGTGCAGAGACTGTGGGGGAAGGGCGCCGCCGTCACCGTCGTGCAGCTCGAGCCCACGATGAGGGAGTCGAACGGGATCACACCCAGTCGCTCTACCTGTTGAGTCAGCGCAGCCGTGCGGTAGGTGGCGCTGCTGCGCACCCGGGACGCACGGGAGGCCTGGAACATGAGCTGGCCCAGGACGACCGCGCCGAACGACATGAGCACCAGCGAGATCAGCAGCTCGACCAGGGTGAAGCCGCCGGCCGATCGCGAGCCACGAAGGGGGCGGATCATGGCAGGATCCGCACCAGCCCGGCCGACGTCATCACGATCCGCCGGGTATTGCCCATGGCACCGATGGTGATGGTGTCCGCCGATGTCGCCACACCGGAGGGGAAGACGTCCACCGGGGTGGTGGAGAACGTGAGGGTCGTGATGCCGTAGTCGATAAGCGAACGCTGATGGCGCACCGTCCCGCCGTTGCGGTCGGTGAAGGTGTAGCCGACGCCGGTGCAGCAGGAGATCCGGATCGGCCGGCGCTGGCGCGCGGCCATGCTGAAGGCCGACTCGAGGTCCGCCGCCACCACAGCGGTTGCCCGGTGTACCTGGGTCCGCCGGATGATCGCGCTGACCTGCTGCTGGGCCATCAGGCCCAGCAGCGAGGCGACCACGATGGCGATGGCCATCTCGACCAGAGTGAAGCCGAGACGACCCCCCGTGAGGGGGTTCACGGCTAAGGGGCGGGTGCTCACGGGAGCCAGGGGCGTGCACGTTTCATTCCGCCATGGAATCCAGGTGAGCTATTGCTGCTTAAGGAGTTAAGTCCTGTCTGAGGGGTGGGACATCTCTGTCTTGCCATGCAGGTCATCGGGTCGACTGCGAAATCCCTGACTGTGACGATTCTGTCACCCTTCGACCAGCACCTGGAACCGCGGGTGCCCGCGCAGCAGGTCCCACGTGGGATCGACCCGCAGCCATCCGGGCGACAGGGTGTGGGGCACCCCGAGCAGCGGCTCGAGCCGGTCGAGAGCCTCATCGGGCCGGCCGGCGAGCAGGTAAATCCGGGCGAGCTGCTGCTGGAGGTACGGACCGACGAAGGCGTCCTCCGCTGGAGGCTGCAGCTCGACGCCGCGCTCCCCTTCGCGCACGGCCTCGGCCGTCCGGCCGGCGTGGGCCAGCGACAGACCCAGGAGCACGCGCTCCACCCCGTCCTCGGGCCCTTCCCGCACGGCCTGCTCGAGCTCCGGGAGGGCCGAGTCGGCATAGGCCCGCGCCTTCCGCACATCACCGCGATGGTGCAGCACCTGGGCCCGCACCAGGGCCCAGGTGCCGCGGCTCGGGAAGGCGTCCGGCGGCAGCGAGAGAAGCCGGCGCTGCTGCT
>DASTEX010000335.1:0-2529 GCA_035709185.1 Gemmatimonadales bacterium | reverse complement strand
GGCCTCCAGCACGATCATCTGCTTCCGGGTCACTTCCCGGGCCAGGCTGGAAAGCCGGTTCTCGAAGTCGCGCCGGGCCGACTGGGGAATGCTCGCGCTGAGGATGCTGCGGCGGAGATGGAGGAACAGCGGTGTGAGGCTCAGGGCCTCGTGAAAGTTGTTGGCCAGGAGCTCCATCTTGAGCAGCTGCACGTCGAGCGAGTTGCTGCTGGGGTCGAAGAAGCTGCCGATGATCGACTGGAACATCTCTTTCCGGAGCGTGGCCTCGGATTCCTCCCGCCGGCTCATCAGCTCGGAATAGAGCCGGAGCTTGGCCTCGCTGCTCTGCTGCTGTTCCAGCGCGCGGGAACCGAAGATGCCCAGGCTGGCCACCGCCAGTGCGGTTAACAGACCGCCCAGCGGGGCCAGGATGATCTGGACCTTGTCCCAGGGGTCTTTCGGGCCGGCAGGGACCTCGTTCATCGGGTGGTTACACCCGCTTGAGGATGAAGGTTCCCTTCTGGTCTTCCAGGATCAGGCGGTAGCGGGTGGGCTGCTCGAAGACCACCACCTCGACGACCGGCTTCTGGTCCTTGTATGTCACTTGGAGCTTACACTTGCCCGAGCCCTTGGTCCGGATCCGGTACGAGCCAGTACTGTCGGTCCTGGCCTGGACCACTTCGGCCCCGCAGGTCAGCTGGATGGGGACGTCGGCCACGTAGCCTTCGCCCATCCGGACATCACCGAAGATCTCGCCTGCCACCAGGGGCGCCAGGCTGATTAAGAGCGCGTACATGTTTCCTCCCGAGATCCTCCAAATCTAGCAGGTCAGCCTCTGGGGGGCATCAAGGAAACGACTCAAAACAGAGTGCGCGGCAGCTCAAGTCGAGAAAGAGCCGCCGCGCACCGGGCCTGGTGACTCAACCGCCTACTCCAGGCAGGGAGTCCTCATATCACTGATCGGTCATCGCCCGCAGATAGGCGACGATCGCGTCCACCTCCTGCAGTGTCAGGCCCAGCTTCCCCATTTGCTTGGTATCCATGCCGATGGGATACTCGGGCGGGGGCCAGCAGCCCGCGGCTCCCGGCAAGGTGCCGTATTGCGAGGGCGAAAGGATGGCCAGCTCCGCCGCGGTGCAGGTCCGCACCGCGTCCCGGGTATTGTAGAAGTCCACCACCTGCCTGAGACTCGTGAACACGCCGTTATGCATGTAGCTGCGATGGGTGCCGGCTCCGACGTTCCGGGTCGTCGGCGTCCGGAACTTGCCGATGTGAGCGGCCCGTCCGGTAAAGCCACCCAGACCCTGATCGAAGGCGGTCGTGTTGAGAGGATACTTGGGGTTGGCCGGGTTCTTGGGGACGCCCAGGTTGTGGAAGTTGAAGTCGGTGAACGGCGCCTGAGTTGCCTTGTTGGCGTGGCACTGTTGGCATTTACCTCTTCCGCTGAACAGCTTCTGGCCTTGCAGCTCCTGGGCTGTCATACCCCCCACATCCACCTTGGCGCTGAACCGGTTGAGCGAAGCCTCGAACGCCGCCACCGATCGGGCGATGTTCCCGTATTGGATCGTGGCCGCGGTCCGATTCGAGGGGGTCAACCCTACCAGGGTGCCCGCGGTCGTGGCCGGCGTGCTGCAGATGGTGGCGGTGTTGCTGGGAAACACGATGGCGTTGATCGCGGTGCCCCAGACCGCCGTGTAGGCGGCGAGATAGGTTCCGGTCTTCACCCGATAGACCACACAGGCGATATCGGGCAGAGCCTGTTCCGCCGGATTCACGAACGGGCCCATCGCCTGGTCCCCGGCGGGCGTGCCTAACACCTGGCCGGTGGCCCGGCCGTCCCAGAATAGTCCGCCGGTCGGGTTGTTGCCCCCGCTGAACACCGGGGTAAGCGTGGCATAGGCCGCAGTCGGTGGCTTCCGGTCGCCGAAGCGTCCGGTCACCGATCCCTGCACGACCGAGCCCTGGGTGACGATGCCGCTGACCGGGGCGGCGAATCCCTCACTGGGCTCGTGGCAGGTCCGGCAGGATTGACTGCGATTGACCGAGAGATTCACGTCTTCGAACAACAACTGCCCCAGCGCCGCGGTTGGACTCAGGGCGGCCGGCTGGATCGCGGGATCCAGCGAGGGCCCACCCAGGGCAGCCGGATCGCGATCCTGACAGCCGGCCAGGAGAGCCGGCAGGACCAGCAGGGACAGAAAACGGGATGGATGCCGCATGGGGCACCTCCGAGTTCAGGGCTGAACTCGTGCCCCACCAGAGTCTCCCTGGTTGCCGGACCCTGAGCGGTGCGCGAGCAACCCCAGAGTAGCATTCACCGAGTGAACCGATCGTGAATTCGCCGGGAATTCTCCGCTCATCGACCTATCCGGCCGGCGGAATCGCCACGCTTCGTCGGCCATGAGCACGCCGGAACCGGCGGGATCTATCGATTGGCTGACCCCACCGATGTCCGGTTTCCTCCCGCGAACGCGCGTTGAGCTGCAACTCGGGTCCCTCCACCGCCGGCACTGGGCCGGCGACAGGCCCCCTCATCTGGAGGCAGTTCAT
>DASTEX010000334.1:0-2994 GCA_035709185.1 Gemmatimonadales bacterium | reverse complement strand
AGGCGAAAGGACTGATCGGGGCCTACACCGGCGAACCCACCGCAGAACGAGGCGGCCGGAGAAAACGGCATTACACCATTCTGCCGGCCGGCCGAGTTGCACTCTCCCGCAGCATCTCCCTCATCCGGCGAATGAGCGCCGGGCTGGCCGCGGCCTACGAAATCCGATGAGACCAGCTCCGTTCCTGACCCTCCTCCTGAGCCGTCTGCTGCCCGAAAGCGAACGGGATGCCCTGCTGGGAGATCTCGAGGAGCAGTTCCATCTCCGGCGGACGCGCGAAGGTGATCGCGCGGCCCGCCGATGGTATCGTCGCCAGCTGCTGGCATCCCTTCGCCTGACGCTTTCGCCGGCCTCACGCCACGAGCCGCCTCCATCCCGGCTGTTCTCCCTGGGCGACATCCTGCACGAACTGCGATTCGCGGCCCGGCAGCTGCGCCGCCGGCCGGCCCATTCGCTGATCGTCGCCTTCACGCTCGCGGTCGGCATCGGCGCCACCAGCGCGGTGCTGAGCGTAGCCAACCCGGTGCTCTTTCGCCCGCTGCCGTATCCCGACCCCGATCGGGTGGTTCTGCTCCAGGAGGTCGGACGTGACGGCTCGGTTTCCTCCTCCATGGGGTATGCCACCTTCCAGGATCTGCGACGCAACATCCGTTCGCTGGAACGCTCAGCGGCTGCTTCCTGGTGGACTCCGGTCCTGATGGGGGACGGAGAACCGGAGCAGCTCACCGGTCAGTCTGTCAGCGCCGAGTTTTTCACGGTGCTGGGCGTGACGCCCGCCCTGGGACGGGACTTCACTCCGGAGGAGGACGCGTATGATCGCAATCGCGTCGTGGTGCTGAGTCATGGCCTGTGGCAGCGCCGGTTCGGAGCCAACCCCGGTGTCATCGGCCGCAGCGTACGGTTCGGCAGTACCGAGTTCCAGGTTATCGGGGTTCTGCCCGCGGACTTCGAGAGCCTGCTCAATCCCCAGGCCCAGGTGTGGCGGCCACTGGGGTACAACGACACGCTCCAATGGGCCTGCCGGACCTGCCGGCACCTGCACACGGTCGCACGGATTCGGCCCGACGCAGAGATGGCCCGGGTTCAGGCCGAGCTTGGCACCGAGGCCGCCCGCCTGCTCCAGGACCATCCGACGCAGTACGCGATCACCGGCCTCAGGGCGGAGCGGCTGCACGACAATCTGGTGCGAGAGGTGAAGCCCGCCCTGCTGCTCATGCTCGCCGCCGGTGTCCTGGTACTCGCCATCGCATGCGCCAACGTGAGTAATCTGGTGCTCGCCCGCACCGCCGAACGGGAAGCGGAGTTCGCCGTGCGCGGGGCACTGGGCGCGGGGCCCTGGCGCCTGATCCACCAGTTGACTGTGGAGAGCGTGCTGCTTTGCCTGGCCGGCGCGGCGGGCGGGCTGCTGCTGGCCCGCTGGGGCGTCACGCTCCTGGTAGCCATGAGCCCGGCTTCGATCCCCCGATTGAGTGCCATCGCTCTTGACTGGCGGGTCACACTGATCATCCTGGGTGTGACCTTGGCCGTGAGCCTGCTGGTGGGACTGCTGCCCGGCATCATCGCCCTCTCGCACCAGCGCGCTCCCGGCGCCACTCGCGCCATTACCGCCACCCGGCGCCGGCGTCGGTTTACCGCCGCGCTGGTCGTCGCCGAAATCTCGCTCGCGTTCATGCTGCTGTTCGGGGCCGGGGTCCTGACCCGCAGTCTGAAGCGGGTCCTGGCGGTCGATCCCGGATTCGAAACCCGCAATTTGTTGACGCTGACGGTGGTGGCCAGCGGCCCGCGATATCAGACCGACACCGCCGTGTGGCAGATGCAGCCCCTGCTGCTCGACGCTATTCGCGCAGTGCCTGGGGTCGTGGCGGCCGGGCTGACCCACCAGGTCCCGTTAGGCGGCAATTTCGACCGCTACGGCATACGGATCGAAGACCAGCCGCTGGCCAATCCGGAAGATGCGCCCAGCGGCGATCGCTACTCCGTGTCGCCGGGATATCTCGAGACCATGGGCATTCCCGTGCTGCGAGGACGCAGCATCGAGGCGACGGACCACGGCGGCGGTGTCCCCGTCGCCCTGATCAATGAGACGCTGGCCCGCCTGGCCTGGCACGAGGAGAATCCGACCGGCAAGCGGATTCAGACCGGGGGACCCGATTCCCCCTGGCGGACCATCGTCGGGGTAGTGGCAGACGTAAAGCACACGGGGCTGGATGAGACCCCGGCGCCGCAGTTCTACGTCCCGACCACCCAATGGCCCTGGGCCGACAATTCCTTCGTGCTGGTCGTTCGGACCACCGGCCCGGCCGCCGCCGCCACCACCGACGTGCGGCTCGCGATCCGAGGGGTGGATCCTCAGCTTGCCGTAAGCGACGTGGCCAGCGCCGACCAGCGGATCGCCACCAGCACCGCGGACCGGCGGCTGGTGATGCGGCTGTTCGAAGCGTTTGCCGCGGTGGCGCTGCTGCTGGCTGCCGCCGGCATCTACGGCCTGCTTTCCCGGCGCGTGGCCGAGCGGCATCGCGAGCTCGGCATTCGTTCGGCACTGGGCGCAAGTGGACGCCGAATCGTGGGCATGGTGGTGGGTGACGGCGGACGGCTGGCTGGTGCCGGCGTGCTGTTGGGAGCCGCAGGAGCGCTGGCACTCTCTCGGCTGCTGGTTACGCTTTTGTTCGGGATAACGCCGGCCGATCCCGTCAGCCTGGGGCTCGCCGGCGCCCTGCTGGGACTGGTAGCGGGCGCAGCCTGTCTGGTCCCCGCGTGGCGGGCGGCGCGGGCGGATCCGGTGGAGGCACTGCGGGCGGAATAGGGCGGAAAGGAAGATTTCCGCCACCCACACAGTTTACTGTCCGCCAGCCAGCCCGCCCGCCGCAGTGACCGACCGTCAGACCGTCAGACCGTCAGACCGTCCGACCGCCTGCCATCCGCGCCGAACCAGTGCACCTGCCCCGGTTCCACCGAGAGTCCCACCCGGTGACCGATGGTCCACGCGGCGGTTCC
>DASTEX010000333.1:0-3967 GCA_035709185.1 Gemmatimonadales bacterium | reverse complement strand
CAGCGACTAACGACTAGTGACTAGTGACTAGCTTCGCGAGCCTGGCCTTGGTCCTCGACGCCACGTTCTTGTGGACCACGTTCTTCCGTCCCGCCCGGTCGAGCAGCCGTTGCGCTTCCAGATACGCCTTCTGCCGTTCCTCGGCGGTGCCGGCCGTCCGCACCTTCTTCACCGCGGTCCGGAGCGCGCTGCGCTGGGCCCGGTTGACGGCGGTTCTGGCCTTGGTCTGGCGCTCATGTTTCTTGGCGGATCTGGTACGGGGCACGGCAACCTCGGTGTCGGTGTCCAAAGGCCGGAATGTTACCCCCGGCGGAGCCAGAAAAACTAAGAGCCCAACGCTCCAAGTGCAAGTGTGCCATTGATTTTCCCGCCCGGGTTCCCTTTATTTGCTGCTCAAGGCAGGACCTCGCCCCGGCGTGGCAGAACGCTGCCGCCAGTTCCCCAAATTCCGCTTTTCGCCCGTGAGGACTATGCCGGCAGGCAGCGTAAGTCCGTTGACCGCTTCCCATAACCGCATCCCGACCGGATGACACTGCCCGAGGCCCCGTCGCTCGGCATTGCCGCGGACACTGCGTTCGTCGTCGAGCTCGATTCGTTCACGGGGCCGCTCGATCTGTTACTCCACCTGCTGCGGGAAGAGCAGCTGGATATCTCCGACATTCCGATCGCGCGCATCGCCGACCAGTTCCTGGGCGCCATTCACGAGCTGGGACTCAACCAGGCGGCCGACTATCTGGAGATGGCGAGCCGGCTGCTCCGGATCAAGGCGCAGCTGCTGCTGCCGCGAGGCTCCGAGGAAGAGGGCTGGGAAGATCCCCGCGCCGAGCTGGTGCGACGGCTGCTCGAGTACCAGCACATCAAGGAGATCGCGCTCTGGATGGCTCGTACCGCGGAGCGCCAGTCGATGCGGTTATCGCGCGGCTTCCTGCCGCCGCCGCCCGAGCTGCCGCCGCCGCCCCTGACGCTCGATATGATGGAGCTGTTGAGCGCCACCGAGCGCGTGATCCAGGGCATCCTGCACCCGGTGCTCCACAGCGTCGTGGCCCGGCCGCTCGACGTGGAGTCGGCGACGCTGCGGCTTCACGCCCTGCTCACGGAGCGGGAGGAAATCACCTGGTGGGAAGCACTGGGTCCGCGCCCCACGCTGGTGGATGTTCTCTCGACCCTGCTGGCCCTGCTGGAGCTGGCCCGGCGCGGCCATCTCTCGATCCGGCAGCCCCAACCCTTCACTCCGCTGGTGATCCGCCGTGAACCCGCTTACGCAGCTGATTGAAGCCGCGCTCTTCGCGGCCGCCCGCCCGCTGACGCTCGAGGAACTGAGCGCGCTCGATCCCGATGTGTCGCTGGCCGAAGTGAAGGCCGCGCTGGACCAGCTGCGCGAGCACTATGATTTCGACGGCCACGGGGTCGAGGTGGTGGAGATGGGCGGCGGCTACCAGGTGATGACCCGGCCGTCGCTGGCCGCGGCCCTGGAACGGGCCCAGGTGGCCCAGCGTTCGCCCCGCCTGACGGCCGCCATGCTCGAGACCCTGGCCGTTATCGCGTATCGCCAGCCGGTAGGGCGAAATGAAATCGAGGAAATCCGGGGGGTGAACGCGAGCGGTGTGCTGCGCTCCTTGCAGGAGCGCGGGTTGATCGAAGTGGTGGGCCGGAGCGAAGGAATGGGCCGGCCTTTGCTGTATGGGACCACGCCCATGTTCCTGGAGCTGCTGGGTCTCCCCGACCTGGCCAACCTCCCGCGGGCCGACGAGTTCAGTATCGCGCTGATGCCGCCCCGGCCGGAGGCGCCGTCCGAGGATGGTGCGGCGGCGTACGTCGAAGCCGAATCATGACCCTGATGCGGCTCCAGCGGGCGCTGGCGCGGGCCGGCGTCGCGTCGCGCCGGGCCGCCGAAGAGCTGATCCGTTCGGGCCGGGTGCGGGTGGACGGCCAGGTCGCCACCCTCGGGTCGTCGGTGGATCCGGAACGGCAGAAGATCACGGTGGGCGGCAAGGCCGTGAAGCTCCAGCCGCGGCGCTGGCTCGCGTTTCATAAACCGTTAGGGATCGTGACCACCGCGTCCGACGAGCAGGGCCGCCGAACCGTCTTCGACTTCATCCCGAACCCGGCCGGATTGACCTACGTAGGTAGACTGGACATCGCCACCACCGGACTGCTGCTGCTGACGACCGATGGCGAGGCGGTGCACCGGCTGACCCATCCGAAGTACCGGATCCCGCGCCGGTATACCGCGCTGGTGCACGGCAAGCCGGGGGCGGAGCTGGAGCAGCTGGTTCGGCGCCGCTGGCTGGTCGACGGGCGTCCGGTGGTCCCCACGGCGGTCCGGGTGCGGCCCGGACGTGAAGGCAGGAGCATTCTCGACGTCACCCTCGCGGAGGGGCGTCATCACGTGGTTCGCAAATGGTGTGAGGCCATGGGACTGAAGGTCGAGCGGCTGGCCCGGCTGTCGTACGGCCCGGTGCGGCTGGGCGATCTCCCGGTCGGCCGGTCCCGGCCCCTGCTGCCCGAGGAAGAACGGGCGATCTACCGGGCTATCGGGCTCGGGCCCGATGGCGAGGACTGATTACATGGCACAACCCGCACGGCAGGCCGAAGTCATGACCCCTATCCGCCGCGCGGTGGCCGAAGTGGGCCGCCGGGTGGTGGGGCAGGAAACCATGGTGGAGCGCCTGATGATCGGTCTGCTCACGGGCGGGCACGTGTTGCTGGAAGGCGTTCCCGGCCTGGCCAAGACCCTGGCCGTGCGCACCCTGTCCGAGATCATTCACGCGAGCTTCTCGCGGATCCAGTTCACGCCCGACCTGCTGCCGGCCGACGTGATCGGCACCATGGTCTACGACCAGAAGACCCAGCAGTTCGGCGTCCGTAAGGGTCCCATCTTCGCCAACATCATCCTGGCCGACGAAATCAACCGCGCGCCGGCCAAGGTCCAGTCGGCGCTGCTCGAGGCGATGCAGGAGCGCCAGGTCACGATCGCCGGCACCAGCTACCAGCTGGAAGAGCCCTTCCTGGTTCTCGCCACCCAGAACCCGATCGAAAGCGAAGGCACCTATCCGCTGCCGGAAGCGCAGCTCGACCGCTTCCTGCTCAAGGTGCTGGTGGGCTATCCCGGCCGGAACGATGAAAAGGAGATCCTGCTCAAGATGAGCAGCGGTGAGCCGATCCCGGTGGAGCCGCAGCTCCATCCCAAGGCGCTGATGGAGGCCCGCCGGGAGGTCCTGAGCATCCAGCTGGACCAGCGCCTGGTGGACTACATCGTCGATCTGGTACGGGCCACCCGCGAGCCCAATCCCCTGGTCTCCTTCGGCGCCTCGCCCCGGGCCTCGATCGCGCTGGCCCAGGCGTCGCGCGCCATGGCCTACCTGCGCGGCCGCCGCTTCGTGGTGCCGGAAGACGTGCAGGCGGTCGCGCCCGACGTCATGCGCCATCGCATCGTGCTCACGTTCGAGGCCGAAGCCGAAGACGTGACCACGGACACCATCGTGCAAAAGGTCCTGGCGTCGGTCCGGGCGCCCTAGGGAAGATCGGAAGAGGCGGGAGTTGAGAACGCGAGCGCATAATGAATGGTGCATAATGATTGGTGCATAGGGTGGGTCCAGTGTCAGACTGCGTTCGCGATATCCCTTTCGAGCAACCCTATGCATTAGACACTATGCACTATGCACCAGGCACTCATGTTGTCCCGCCTGCCTGTTCCGATCTTCCCTGAACCTTCTCGAGTCGCAGAATGCCCTCGATCCCGATCCCACCCGAGGTCCTCAAGCAGGTCAAAGGCATCGCGCTCCGCACGCGCGGGCTGGTCGACACGCTGCTGACCGGTGAATACCGCTCGGTCTTCCGGGGGCAGGGGATGGAGTTCGCCGAAGTGCGCGCCTACGAGATCGGCGACGACTTCCGCACCATCGACTGGAACGTCTCGGCCCGGGTGGGCGCGCCCTACGTCAAGATCTACACCGAGGAACGGGAG
>DASTEX010000332.1:0-10345 GCA_035709185.1 Gemmatimonadales bacterium | reverse complement strand
CTGCTGACGGAGCCGCCCCCTCAGGATACCGCCGCCGACGCGGCCCAGCTGGACCGGCTGGGTGACCTGCTGCTGGAAGCCCTGCGCACGTTCAAGGTGGAAGGCACCATCGCGGGCCGGACCAGCGGCCCGGTGGTCACCCAGTTCGAAGTGGTCCCGGCACCCGGCGTCAAAGTCGGACGGATCGTGGCGCTGTCGGATGACCTCGCCATCAAGATGCGGACGCCGAGCGTGCGGGTGGCGCCGATTCCGGGGAAGGGCGCGGTCGGCGTGGAGGTGCCCAATCCCACCGCCAAGATCGTGACCCTGCGCGAGCTGCTGGCGGCGAGCGAGTGGGACCGCTCGCGCGCGGTGCTGCCCATCGCGCTGGGCCGCGACCTCGAGGGCCGGCCGGTCATCACCGACCTGACCAAGACCCCCCACCTGCTGATCGCGGGCGCCACCGGGTCGGGCAAATCGGTCGCCATCAACACCATCATCACCGGCCTGGTCTATCGCTACCCGGCGAAGGAGCTCCGGTTCCTGATGGTGGACCCCAAGATGGTGGAGCTGTCGATGTACAACTCGCTGCCGCACATGCGGCACCGGGTGGTGACCGACAGCAGGGACGCCGCCACGGTTCTCAAGTGGGCGGTATACGAGATGGGCCGGCGCTACGAGCTGCTCCACGCCAACGGCGCCCGCAACATCGCCGATTTCAACCGCAAGGTGCACGAAGGGAAGGAGCTCCGCACGCCCACACCGGCGCCGCGGACGCTGGCGACGGTGAGCGCGGAGCCGCTCGACACGCCGCCTCCGCCACCCGAGACCACGGCATATACCGACGGGGTTCTGCCGTACATCGTCATCGTGGTGGACGAGCTGGCCGACCTGATGATGACGGTGCAGGGCGAGGTGGAAACCCCGCTCGCGCTGCTGGCGCAGAAGGCGCGCGCCATCGGGATTCACCTGATCCTGGCCACCCAGCGCCCGTCGGTGAACGTGATCACCGGCCTGATCAAGGCCAACTTCCCGAGCCGGGTGGCCTTCCGGGTGGCGTCCAAGGTGGACAGCCGGACCATCCTGGACCAGAACGGGGCGGAGGCGCTGTTAGGCAACGGGGACATGCTGTTCCTGCCGCCGGGCAAGAGCGAGCCCCAGCGGATCCAGGGCGCCTACATCGCCACCGAGGAAACCGAGCGGTTGATGCAGTGGTTCGAGGGCCGGCGGGAAGCGGCGGCCGCCGCCGCGGCGGAGCCCGACATCCTGGAGCAGATCCGGCAGCAGGAACTGGACGGTGACGAGGACGGGGAGCCGGTGGAGCCGGGCGAACGGGATGCGCTGTTCCGCCAGGCGGCGGAGATTTGCATCCAGAACCTGGGCGGCTCCACCTCTTTGCTCCAGCGGCGGTTGAAGATCGGTTACGGCCGGGCGGCCCGGATCATCGATCAGCTGCACGAGGCCGGGATCCTGGGACCTTCGGAAGGCGCCCGCGGCCGGGAGGTGTTGATCGGGATCACGCAGCTGGACGAATACTGCTAACCTCAGGACTTAGGACTTAGGACTTCACTGCCAGGACTTAGGACTAAGGACTTAGGACTAAGTGAATCCGTTTTGAGCGACTTTGCTCGATGCCAGCGGGAGCTGCTTCCACGGCATTCAATCTGCTTAGTCCTAAGTCCTAAGTCCTAAGTCCTTTGTCGCTCCTCGCAGTTTCCTCCCTCTTTCGCGTTCTCCTGATGACGCTCTTCGGCCGGTCCGAAGTGAGATTGGCTCGTGCGACGGCGTCCCGCCCCCGTCCCGGTCAGTCAATGGACCGACCCGCGTCACGTGCGGGGCTTTGCCGGGGAGCGGGCGGCGATGCGGATGCTGAGCGCCGCGGGGTGGGTCATCGAGGCCCACCGGTTCCGGGCCGGCCGGCACGACATCGACCTGGTGATCCGGCGGGGAGACCTGGTGGCGTTCGTGGAGGTGAAGACCCGGGCTTCCCGGGCCTTCGGGCCGCCGGAGCTGGCCATCGGCTGGCGGAAGCGCCGGGCCCTGGCGTGGGCGGGGTCGGTCTGGGCGGCTCGGTTCGGCAAGCCCTGGTTCCGGTACCGGTTCGACCTGGTGGCAGTGCTGCTGGGGCCGCAGGGCCCCTCCCTGCGGCATCTGCCGGACGCGTGGCGCCCTTGACGGAGGAAGACAACAGTCCTCGGAGTACGGCTAACGGCTAACGGCCTACTAGCGACTAACGACTGCGGTATTGTGTTCGGCCAATGTTCGGTATTACCTTGGTTAGCAGATATATCTGTGTTGCAATACGCTTCACAAACTTACCAGCGAGGTCCCTAAAATGGCGTCGGAAGAGTCCCGGCAGGACGCGGAGCGCCGCAAGGCACTGAGTCTGGCCATCAGCCAGATCGAGAAGCAGCTGGGCAAAGGCTCGATCATGCGCCTCGGTACCGATCGGCCCCGGGAGGCAGTCTCCGCCATTCCCACCGGCGCCATCAACCTCGACGCCGCCACCGGGGTGGGCGGCGTCCCCCGGGGCCGCATCACCGAGATCTACGGCCCCGAATCGTCCGGCAAAACCACCCTCTGTCTTCATCTGGTGGCCAACGTCCAGAAGGGCGGTGGCGTGGCGGCGTACGTCGATGCCGAGCACGCTCTCGACGTGGAATACGCCCGCAAGCTCGGCGTGAATATCGAAGACCTGCTGGTCTCCCAGCCCGACACCGGCGAGCAGGCGTTGGAGATCGTCGAGATCCTGGTGCGGTCCGGCGCAGTAGACCTGGTGGTGATCGACTCGGTGGCCGCCCTGGTGCCCAAGGCCGAAATCGAGGGCGAGATGGGCGACAGCCACGTGGGACTCCAGGCCCGGCTGATGAGCCAGGCCCTCCGCAAGCTGGCCGGCGCCATCAACCGGTCCAACAGCGCGGTGGTGTTCATCAACCAGCTGCGCGAGAAGATCGGCGTCATGTTCGGCAACCCCGAGACCACCACCGGCGGCAAGGCCCTGAAGTTTTACGCCTCGCTCCGGCTCGACATCCGCCGCATCGGTCCGGTCAAGGAGCGCGAGGCCGTCATCGGCAGCCGGGTTCGGGTCAAGGTGGTCAAGAACAAGGTGGCGCCTCCCTTCAAGCAGGCCGAGTTCGACGTGCTGTTCGACGAGGGCATCAGCCACACCTCACTGCTGGTAGACCTCGCGGCCGAGGGCAACATCATCCAGAAGTCGGGTGCGTGGTACTCCTACGGCGACCAGCGGATCGGGCAGGGGCGGGAGAATGCCAAGCTGTTCCTCCGCGACAACCCGCAGCTCATGACCGAGGTGGAGAGCCGGGTGAAGGAATTGCTGGGCGTGCGTCCGCTGGCCGGGGCCGGTGCGGACGATGGCGCCGACGACTGAGGTCACCCAGACGCCGGTGCGGATCAGCGGGATCGTTCCGGACCCGCGTCACCAGGGCACCGTGCGGGTGCAGGTGAGCGGGCGGGCGCTGGTCACCGTGCCGCAGGAGGTGATCGCGCGGCTTGGCATCCAGGTCGGCACCGAGCTGGAGCCGGCCCGGCACTCGGCACTGTGTCAGGCGGCCGACGCCGAAGCGGCGTATCGGGCGGCGCTCACCTGTCTGACCCGGCGCCCGTTCGCCCGGCGCGACCTGGCCCGGCGTCTGGTCATGCGGGGGCATCCGCCTCAGGCCGCCGACCAGGCGGTCGAGCGCGCGGCCCAGGCCGGCCTGGTGGACGATCTGACCTTCGCCCGTCACTTCATCCAGACCCGCGCGGCCCGGGGGAGGGGTCCGGCCCGGTTGCGGCGCGAGCTGGTGGGCCTGGGGGTCGCGCCGGGCATGGTCGACCATGTCCTGAGCGAAGAAACCACCGAGGAGGGCGATCGTCACGCGGTTGCCCGGCTGATCCGGAAACGGGCCGGCCAGCTCCGGAACGTTCCGCTGCCCGAACGAACCCGCCGGGTGATCGCCTACCTGGCCCGGCGCGGCTACACCGGCCACGAAGTGCGGCGGCTGGTCCGCGAAGGGGTTCGGGGCGACACAGCCTAAGCCGCGTCCCCTGATATATTTCCGCCATGCAGGCTCATCGCATTCGGCGGCTCTTCCTCGATTATTTCGCGGATCGGGGGCACCAGGAAGTGCCCTCTTCATCGCTGGTCCCGGCGGACGATCCCACGCTGCTCTTTACCAACTCGGGGATGGTCCAGTTCAAGCGTCTCTTCCTGGGCCAGGAACAGCGGGATTATCAGCGCGCCATCACCTGCCAGAAGTGTGTCCGGGCCGGCGGCAAGCACAACGATCTCGAGCAGGTGGGCCATACCAAACGGCACCACACCTTCTTCGAGATGCTGGGCAACTTCTCGTTCGGCGACTACTTCAAAGACGAAGCCATCGAGTTTGCCTGGGAGTTTGTCACCAGCGAGCAGTTCCTCGGCCTGCACCCCGACCGGTTGTGGGTCACGGTCCACCACTCCGACGACGAAGCCCGCGGCTACTGGCGCTCCACCTCGGGGCTGCCGGACAGCCGGATCTTCGGCCTCGGTGACCAGGACAACTTCTGGCAGATGGGTGACACCGGGCCCTGCGGTCCCTGCTCCGAGATCTACGTCGATCTGGAGTGGAAGCCGGGGTCGGTTGTCAGCCCCCACGCGTTCTCGCAGGCCGAGTTCGAATCCATGGCCGAAGCCGGCCGGTTTCTCGAGATCTGGAACCTGGTCTTCATGCAGTTCGACCGCTCGGCCGATGGTACGCTGACGCCGCTCCCACGGCCCTCGGTGGACACCGGCGCCGGGCTCGAGCGGATCGCGTCCGTGCTCCAGGATGTGGATGACAACTTCCACATCGACCTGTTCCTGCCGCTGCTCGACCAGGCGTCGCAGCTGGTCGGTGCGCCGTATCCCCGTTCGCTGGCGGGACCGGGCGGCTCCTATCGGGTCCTGGCGGATCACGCGCGGGCCGTCGCCTTCCTGCTCACCGACGGGGTGTATCCCTCGAACGAGGGGCGGGGGTATGTGCTGCGCCGCATCCTCCGCCGCGCGGTGCGCCACGCCTGGCTGCTGGGACGGAAGAAGCCCACGCTGGCGCCGCTCACCCAGACCGTGGTCGACGTGATGGGTGAGGTGTACCCCGACCTGATCGAAAAGCGCGAGTTCATCCGGGAAGTCACGCTCACGGAAGAAGAGCGGTTCCTCGAAACCATCGAAGGGGGACTGCGGCGGCTGGAGGAGCTGTTCGCCTCCGGCGTGTCCACCATTCCGGGTGAGGAAGCCTTCCGGCTCTACGATACCTTCGGCTTCCCGGTCGATCTCACCCAGCTGATTGCCGCCGAGCGGGGCGTTGGGGTGGATGCCGGGGGCTTCGAGGGGGCGCTGGAGGGGCAGCGGAGCCGTTCCCGCGCCGCGCGGCAGCCTGCGACCGGGCCACTGGTGCAGACTTCCGGCCGGAGTAAGAGCTGGCGTTCGCTCAAGCGGGGCCGCCAGAAGTTCGTGGGCTACGAGACCACCGAAGCCGAAACCGACCTGCTGGCGGTTCGGGAAGACGCGGATCGGCTCGAGCTGCTGCTGCACCGCAATCCCTTTTACGTCGAATCGGGCGGACAGGTCAGCGATATCGGCTTCGTAGAGGGCGACAGCTGGTCGTTGCTCATTGACGAGGTCAAGAAGGACGAGCGCGGTACCGTTGTGGCCGGCCCGCTCGGCTTCGAAGGATTCGATCCGGGCGACGTCCGGGCCGTGGTGGACACCCCTCGGCGGCGCAACATCGAGCGCAATCACAGCGCCACGCACCTGGTGCACTGGGCCCTGCGGAAACACCTCGGCAGCCACGTCCGGCAGCAGGGCTCGCTGGTCGAGCCCGGCCGGCTGCGGTTCGACTTCACCCATCACGGCCCGCTCGATCCGGCCCAGGTCGATGCCATCGAGCGGGATGTCAACCAGCTCATCTGGGAAAACACCCGGGTGGACACGCGCGAGATGCCGCTCGGCGACGCGCTGGCGCTCGGCGCTATGGCGTTCTTCTCGGAGAAGTACGGTGATCTGGTGCGGGTGGTCACCATGGGGCCATCGATCGAGCTCTGCGGCGGGACCCACGTCCGGAGCACCGGTGCGCTCGGGCTGTTCCGTATTACCTCGCAGGGCGGGGTGGCCGCGGGCGTACGGCGGATCGAGGCGGTGACCGGTCCGGTGGCCTATGAAGAGGTGGACCGGCTGAAGGGCCGGCTGGAGGAGGTGGCGACGGCCCTCAAGGCCCAGCCCGAGCACGTCGCCCGCCGGATCGAGCAGCTGCTGGCGGAGCGGGCCAAACTCGAGGCCCGACTGGCCGAGGCCCTCAAGAGCGGCGGCGGGTCGGTCTCGCGCGAGGACACGCTCGAGGTGGGCGGCGTCCGACTGACGTTAGGCGAAACCAGCATGGAAGACCGGGACGAGTTGGGACAGGTGGTCGACCGCTTCCGCTCGGGCCGCGAACGCTCGGTGCTGGTGCTCTTCGGGACCGCGGGACGGGGCGCGGTGCACGTCGCGGTGAGCGATGACCTGGTCCGCCAGGGCCGTAAGGCGGGCGACCTGGTGAACCGGATCGCCGCGGTGAGTGGTGGCCGCGGGGGTGGGCGGCCCCATTTCGCCTCCGCCGGCGCGGGAGATCCGGAACGCCTGGATGAGGCCCGCAGCGCTGCGCCGCACCTCGTCGCGGAGTGGCTCCGGGCGTGAAGTCCGCCCTGGCCTGGCTCGAAGCGCGCGGTTCCGGTGCGCCCATAGCACTGCTGGAGCGAGCCAGGCAGTACGTCAAACAGGCCGGCCACGGCTCCGATCCGGCGCAGGTGCTGGCCCATGCCGGCGTGACCGCCATGGAGGCCACGGTGCGCTCCGGCTCCGGCCGGGCCGCCGCGCTCGACCTGCTCGCGGCCGATGCGCTCGTTACCCTGGCGCTGCTGGTGCAGGCCGAACTCGATCCGGCGTCGCTGGCTTCGTTCGCCCGGCGGGTCAGGCACGCGGGCGCGGCCATTACGTGATCGATCTTCACTGTCATCTTCTGCCCGGCGTCGACGACGGTTCCCGTTCGGTAGAACAGTCGGTGCAGGTGCTGGCCCGTATGGCCGAAGCGGGAGTGACGGCGGTCTGCCTGACACCCCATCTCGATGCCAGCCGGGCCGAGCAGGGCGTTCCGCCGGTGTACGACCAGGCCTTCGAGAGCCTCTCGGCCGTGGCTCCCCCGAACGTGACGCTCCACCGCGGCGTGGAGCTGATGCTCGACCGTCCCTTCCCCCGGGCAGCCGCGTCCAACCGGACGCTCTGTCTGGGGGGCTCGCGCTACCTGCTGGTGGAGTTCACCCGCATGGCCGCACCCACCGCGGTCTACAGCGCCATGAATCACATCGCGAACCTGGGGCTGGTGCCGGTGCTGGCCCATCCCGAGCGGTACACCTGCTGCACCCCCCAGGTCGCGGCCGGCTGGAAGCAGGCCGGCGCGCTGCTCCAGGTGGATGCGAATACGCTCTTCTTTCCCCGCCCGAGGGGCGAGCGGGCCCGGCAGCTGATTGCTGCGGGGCTGGCGGATATCCTGGCGGCGGACAATCATGGCGACGATCGCAGCGTGTCGGCCCCGTTTGTCACGCTCTGCGAGCAGGGAGGGCAGGAACAGGCCGAGCTGTTGCTGGTGCGCAATCCGGCGGCCATCCTGGCCGACCAGTCGACCGAGAACGTGCCGCCGCTCTCGCTCAGGACATCGCTGTTCGAGCGGCTGAAGAACCTGTGGAACCCGGAGGCCTGATGGACGCCCGGAGCCGGATCCAGGCCGAGCTGAAGGCGCTGGCCGCGCTGGCGACCGCGACCGCGGCGCAGGCCGACCTGCTGGTGGCGATCGCCGAGCGCTATCGTCAGGCCCTCCATGCCGGCCATACCCTCTTCTTTGCCGGCAACGGAGGCAGCGCGGCCGATGCCCAGCACGTGGCGGCGGAATACGTCGTCCGGTTCCGGCGCACTCGGCCCGCGCTTCCCGCGCTGGCGCTGACGGTGGACACTTCGGTCCTGACGGCCGGCGGCAACGATCTGGGCTTCGAGCAGGTGTTCGCCCGCCAGCTGGAAGCGCTCTGCCGGCCGGGCGACGTGCTGGTGCTGCACTCCACCAGCGGCGACAGCCCCAACCTGCTGGC
Organism: Gemmatimonadales bacterium; assembly: GCA_035709185.1. Lineage (GTDB taxonomy): Bacteria > Gemmatimonadota > Gemmatimonadetes > Gemmatimonadales > GWC2-71-9 > SZUA-320. Next base: position 2,233 of record DASTEX010000332.1, on the reverse strand, counting down.
CGCGGCGAAGACGGCGCGGGCCCGGGGCGCCACCGTGATCGGTTTCCTGGGCCGGGGAGGGGGCGCGCTCCAGCCGCTGGTGGACCTGGCGTTCGTGGTCGCCTCGGACGAGACCAGCCGGATCCAGGAGATTCATCTCGCGGCCGAGCACGCGATCGCGGGACTGATCGATGACCAGGGGGCCGAATGATCTCGTTTGCAGGACAGACCGCGCTGGTAACGGGAGGCTCGCGCGGCATCGGCCGCGCCACGGCGCTGCTGCTGGCCCGGGCCGGCGCCGACGTCGGCATTACCTATCACTCGCGCACCGCCGAGGCGGAAGCCGTCGCCGGTGAGATCCGGGCGCTGGGCCGGCGCGCCTTTCACGAGGGGGGAAACCACGAAGACCCCGCGGTGGTCGGCCGGATCTTCGAGCGCTGCCGGGCCGAATTCGGAGCCCTGGACTGCTTCGTGGCCAACCACGGCATCTGGCCGGTGGAGGATGTGCCGCTCTCCCGGATGGACGGCCAGCGCTGGCGCAACACGCTCGCGGTCAATCTCGACGGGGTGTTTCTCACCACCCGGGCGGCGTTAGGCATGATGCGGCCGGGCGGGCGGGTGGTCCTGGTATCGAGCACGGCCGGCCAGCGGGGAGAATCCTTTCACGCCGACTACGCCGCTACCAAGGGCGCCCTGATCTCGCTCACCAAGTCGCTCTGCGTGGAGTGCGCTCCCGACATCACCGTCAACTGCGTGGCCCCCGGGTGGGTCGACACCGAGATGAGCGTGCCCGCGTTCGACGCCGCGCCCGACGCCCGGCAGCGGATTGCGAACACCATCCCACTCCGCCGCATCCCGCCGGCGGAAGACATCGCCGGACCTATCCTGTTCCTCCTGAGTCCGCTGGCCCGCCACATCACGGGCGAAGTGCTGAACGTGAACGGCGGCAGCGTGCTGTGCGGGTGACGTCCGGCCGGTGAACCGGTCTCCGGCGGAACCGGACGAGCGGGAGTTTCCGGCGGTTGAGCTGCCGCCGGAAATCATCGAGATCGCCCGCCGGCTGGAAGAGGCAGGGTACGAGACCTGGGCGGTAGGCGGCGCGCTCCGCGATCAGTTGTTAGGCGAGGACCGGGGCGACGTGGACCTGGCCACCGCGGCGCCGCCCGAGGCGGTGCGCCGGCTGTTCCGCCACACCGTGCCGGTGGGCATCGAGCACGGGACGGTGGGAGTGCTGGACCCCTCGCGCCGGCTGCACGAGGTCACCACCTTCCGGCGCGACGTCCGGACCGACGGCCGCCACGCCGTGGTGGAATTCGGCGCCTCGCTCGAAGAAGACCTGGCCCGCCGCGACTTCACCATCAACGCCATCGCCTATCATCCGACCCGGCAGCAGTGGGCCGATCCCTTTCGCGGATTCGCCGATCTGCGCGAGGGCGTGGTGCGGGCTGTGGGGAACCCGGCCCGACGGTTCCAGGAGGACTACCTCCGGGTGCTTCGGGCCATCCGCTTCGCGGCCCGCTTCGACTTCGAGATCGAGCCGGTCACCTGGGCCGCCGCGGTGACGGCCGCACCCGGTCTCCGGGGCCTCTCGGCCGAACGGGTGCGCGACGAATGGTTCAAGAGCCTCCGCACCGCCCGCGCGCTCCACCGGCTGGTGCGGCTCTGGCACGAGGTGGGCGCCGCGGCCATCTGGCTGCCCGAGCTCCGCCCGACCTGGCCCGGCGGGGAGGTCCCCCGGGAGGAGCGTGACCCGGTGGTGCTGACCGCGCTGGCCTGCGCCTCGCCGGCCGGCGTGTTGCACCGGTTGCGCTGCTCCGGGGACGAGCTGGCGCGGGCCGAAGCGCTCCAGCGGGGTCCGGCCCAGCCGGCCTCGGCCGACGAGGTGGCGGTGCGGCGCTGGCTGGCGGCGGTGGGCGAAGCGGCGGCCGATCACCTGCTGCTGGTTCGCTACCGGGGGGAGGAACCGGACTGGCTTCCGGTGGTCCAGCGGGTCCGCGAGCGGGGGGACCCGGTGTCCCGGGCGGGACTCGCGATCACCGGCCACGACCTGATGGCGTCAGGCATCCCGGCGGGTCCCGAGATGGGCCGGGTGCTCGACCTGCTGCTCGACGCGGTGCTGGCCGATCCTTCGCTCAATACCCGCGAGCGGTTGCTGGAACTGACGCGGAGCCTGCAATGATGCCGCTGCTGCTGGCGCTCGCGGCGGCGGCGGGGAACCTGGTCGGGGCCCTGGTCCTGGTGCGGCAGTCGCGGC